>CAMVHB010000016.1 GCA_947167155.1 uncultured Lachnospiraceae bacterium
GCTACATTCAGCCAGCAGGCAGCGAGATGATCGTCGTCCACCCTGTATTCATCAGGCAGCTTTTCAAGACAGATCTTCATCGCGTTCTCACAGCGGGGGCAGAACGCGCAGCCCTTCGGCATATTGAGAAGGTTGATGGGAGTTCCTCCTATAGGAACCAGCTTCTCGTTCATATTCTCAGCCCTCGGTATCGAGCGGAGAAGCCCTTTTGTATATTCATGAGCCGGGCGGTAGAATATGGCATCCGCCGTCCCTCTCTCACAGACGCGCCCGCCGTACATCACGATGATCTCGTCGCACATCGACGCGATCACACCAAGGTCATGGGTGACCATAATTATCGACATGCCCATCTTCTTCTGAAGATCCTGCATGAGTTCGAGTATCTGCGCCTGTATCGTCACATCAAGAGCTGTCGTGGGCTCATCCGCGATCAAAATATCCGGCTCGCAGCAGAGCGCCATTGCTATCATGACACGCTGCCTCATACCACCGGAAAGCTCGTGTGGGTACTTTTTCATCCGGATCTCGGGTTCATTGACGCCAACAAGTTTCAGCATCTCGACCGCTCTCTCCTTTGCCTCCTGCTTTGTCTTGTTGGTGTGCAGCCTCACCGCCTCAACAAGCTGATACCCGACCGAAAAGACCGGATTAAGTGAGGTCATCGGATCCTGAAAGATGATGGAAACCTTCTCTCCCCTGAATTTCCGGAGCTTCTTTTCCGGCCAGTCCAGGATATTTTCTCCGTTGTACAGGATCTTTCCGGATTTCACATAGCCGTTCTCCGCGAGGATCTGCATTATTGAATAAGCAGTCACCGATTTTCCTGAGCCGGACTCACCTACTATCCCGAGTGTCTTTCCGCGATCCAGATTGAATGATATCCCGTTCACCGCGCTGACCTCTCCGTTGTCGGTCCGAAACGAGGTATGAAGATCCTGGACTGAGAGTATGGTATCGCTGCTCGTCCCGGAATCAAGGACTACGGGCTCGTCACCGACAGACTGCTTTTTTATGTTTTTCAAACTTTCAAGATCTGACATTATCTATTTCTCCGTCAATTGAGTTTGGAATCAAACGCGTCGCGGAGTCCGTCACCAAGAAGGTTCAGGGCAAGGACGATCAGGATTATTATCACCGCAGGAATGATCAGCCTGTGCGGGTAGGACTGCATGGAATCCCTCGCCGCATTCGCAAGAGAGCCAAGCGACGTCATGGGTGCGCTGACTCCGAGTCCGAGGAATGAAAGATAGGACTCTGTGAAGATCGCGGAAGGCACCTGAAGAGCTGTCGTGATGATAATGACTGAAAGGCAGTTCGGGATAATGTGCTTCCGGAGTATCCTTCCGTTGGGCGTTCCGATGGTGCGGGCCGCGAGGACGAATTCCGCCTTCTTGATCTGAAGTATCTGCCCCCTTATGAGTCTCGCCATTCCGACCCAGTAAAGGAGCGCGAACACAATGAACATCGCTATCATATTGGACCCCAGGGATTCAAACACAGTCCCCTGGATCAAGGGTCCCAGGTTTTCATTCAAGACCACCGCAAGCAAAATGATAAGGAGCATATCCGGCAGCGAATATATGACATCCACTATCCGCATCATTATCATATCGGCCTTGCCGCCGAAGTACCCCGAGATCGAACCGTAGATAACGCCGATGATAAGGACCATGATAGCGGCCACAACACCGACGGAAAGTGAAACGCGGGTTCCGTATATGCAGCGGATGAAATAATCACGCCCAAGAGAATCTGTTCCGAAGATATGAGGGAAAAGCTTCTCTCCCGTCCTCTCCATATATTCGATCTCCATGTCGGAGTACTGCATCATCCCGAGATTGACAACGCCCCTGTCGCGCTTCCCGTCAACCCTGATGATAGTGTCATAGCTGTATGGACAGATCATCGGCGCGACGATTATTATCACGACAATGGCAAGCAGTATGAATATAGACATCATGGCAAGCGGATTTTTGCGAAGCCGCCTCATGCCGTCCTGTAAAAAGGTCCTGGACTCGCCCATTACATCCTGCTGCTTCTTTTCCTCTTCCGTAGCCTTCTCAAAATCATTTTTGTTGAACTTTGAGAGATCTATCTGGGCGGAGAGGAATGCGCGTTTTTTGTACTTGAAATCTTCTTTGTTTGCTTCCATCAAAATACTCCGGTTCCCTTATTCAAACGTGATCCTCGGATCGATCGCCTTGTAGGCGATGTCCGTAAGCAGATTCGCAAATACCATGAGGATGGCGAGGAACATTGTGACCGCCATTATCATAGTGTAATCCCTGTTTATGATTGACGAAACGAAAGCGCCGCCCAGTCCTCCGATAGTGAAGATATTTTCAACGACCATTGAACCCGTGATGATGTAGGCAACCTCGGGTCCGAGATATGTGACTACCGGGATCAGCGCATTTCGAAGGGCATGTACGAATATGACCTTTCCCTGGGGAACACCCTTCGCCCGTGCCGTCCTCACATAGTCCTGGGACAGAGCATCAAGCATCGAGGTTTTCGTTAGACGGGTTATATACGCCATCGGATAGACCGACAGCGCTATGACAGGCAGAACATAATTCGGATTGTCCGGGTTCCAGACCGGGAGCCACCTTAGAATAAGGCAGAATACCAACAATAGTATCGTTGCCAGAATGAAGGACGGTACTGATGTACCGAGAGTTGTGAAAAATACGATGACGCGGTCGGGCCATTTGTTGCGGTTCAATGCTGCGATGGATCCGAGAAGTATCCCGAAGCCGAGAGCCAGCAATATCGCCGCCCCTCCGAGCTTTGCCGAGACCACGAATCGTGCGCTTATATCAGGCCAGATCTCACGGCCTGTCTTTAAGGAAACTCCCCAGTCACCCTGGATGAGCTTTCCCATATACATGAAATATTGCTGAACAACGGGTTTGTCGAGGTTGTAGCGGGCATTCAGCTCCTGAAGGACAGCTTCGGACTTTGCCTTCTCGCCGTTGAAGGGTCCTCCCGGAACAAGATTCATTACAAAAAATGTAATAAGACTGATGATAAGGATAGTGATGATCGCGAAGATCACCCTTTTTACAATATATTTCGCCACTTTGCTACCTCAAAAAACTCCTATGCAACGAGACAGTTTTCTCCTGTCTCCACACAAAGACCGAAGTATTTTATCAGAAGCGCTGTGGAAATGCAAGAAAAAGCGTGTTTTACATATTATCCTTTACGGCAACGGCGACCATCTTTGCCATTGCCCTTATCTCTCCTGCTGCCGAAAGCTCCATCTTTACTATTACCTTTCTCTCTCCTATCTCTTCGGCAATAGCAGTCACAGTGACCTCCTCCCCCATGGGGACCGGCTTTTTGTAATCTATCTCAAGGCGCGCTGTTATGAATCTTTTAAGTCTCGATCCGTCAGTCAGAGTAAGTCCCTTGTTTCTGTGAAAGAACCAGGCAGCAGAAGCCGTCCCGTGGCAGTCGAAGGCCATCGCCGTCATCCCGCCGTAAAGATTTCCGGGAATGCCTCCCGTGAAGCGCTCGTCCGGAGTGAATCGAAGGACGCATTTATCCCCCTCCTCATTCGGATAAGATTTGAGATGCAGCCCCTTTTCATTCCTTGCCCCGCAGCCGAAGCAGTGTGCGAAACGCTCTTCATAAGTATCCTGTATCGCCGTCATAAGTCCTCCTTTGGTACTTTAAATACATCTCCAAAAAAATAGCAAAAACCAACCTGCTCTGCTATAATGGCGGAACAAACAAAAAAATACAATATGGAGAAAAAAAATGAGCAAATTCGGAAAGAAGAACAAGGACTCGAAAGAGGCAGAGATGAAGAAGATGAAGCAGCAGCTTGAGGCGCTCAAGAAAAAACAGGCAAAGAAAAAATAAAAAAAAAGGGGGAGACACTATGGCAGAAGAATTCAATTCAGTGGAAGAACTGGAACTTTGCGTGCTCCACATCGGGATCAACGCAGACGGGGAAGAAGATGCAAAAAGGATAGCTGAGGAGTTTCGGACTCTGATGGGTTTCATTCCGAAATTCGGAAACTCTTCCATCTTTGCTTCGCCTCTTGTTGAGATCATGAAAAAGAATGGACCGGGCGAAAAAGGTCATATCGCTATCGGCGCCCATGATGTCGACAAGGCAGCAGAATATTTCAAGTCCACGGGTATGGGTGTAAAGATGGACACCGCCACCTACAACAAGGACGGAAGTATGAAGTTCGTTTATCTTGAAAAAGAGATAGCGGGCTTTGCGATCCATCTGAAGCAGTATTGATCTTGATATGAACCCAGGGGACGGAGTCAGGGGACCATTTTTGAAAAATGGTCCCCTGACTCCGTCCCCTGGGTTCATTTTACAAAATATTTGACAACATCACAAACACCGCCATTGCAGCCATGACAAGGACAAAGAAGATCACCATCAAAAGATGCTTCTTCCAGCCGGAAAACAGAGTCGCTACAAATTCCCTCACAAAGGCATTGATCCAGAAATACGCCTTTGTCCTGCTTCCTACTCCATCGGCATCCACTCCCTGCTGCCTTGACAGAACTCCCGAGCGAAACACATGATAGTTCGTTGTCGAAAACGCGATCACAGGGTCTTTCCCGCCGCCTTTTTCTTTGATGAGCTCTATCGAATTTCTGAAATTCTCCTCTGTATTATTTGAGGCCGTCTCTGTTATTATCCGATCATCAGGTATTCCCATCGACAAAAGATAATCCCTTATCGCCTCTCCCTCGGCCATTATCTCATCATTGCCCTTTCCGCCGGATGGAACGAAGACGATGTCCCTTCCCGTCGCTTCCTTCTGCCTTTTTGCAAACTCAAGAGCCTTGTCCGCCCTGCCGCGTAAAAGCGGTGTGAGCGAACCGTCCTTTTTGATCCGGCAGCCGAGGATGAGAATGTAGTCCTTGTTGAAGGGCGGGGTCCTTTTCGCGGCCGCAACGGAAAGGATTATCGTGGCAAGCAGCACGCATTCAAGATAGGACAATATGGCATAGGAAATATTATTGAGTCCCATCTCTATATATGTGGCAGGGTTGCTTGAGTTATGAAGATCGACAAACTCGGAATTGTAAAGGAGCGTTGAGACAAGCGAGGGGATCAATGTCGCGGCAAGGATCGCTATTCCAAGGAGCAGCGGCAGCATATTTTTGATGCTCCGCCCCTCTTTTTTCATTAGGATAATGCTGCTCAATCCAACGAGGATCGAAAGGACAAAGGCCACGGGAAAGACGAAAAACGAAACTGCCGTAAACGAATTCATTGTTATTGATACTGTGTTTTCGATACTGCCTCCAGTGGTCAGATAGCCCGCCTGAATGATCAGTGAAAACACAAGGATGATGATCCACGCAAGGTACCTGATATTTTTGTATTGGTACAGGCTCGTCTTCAGACTGCGCAAAAAATGTACTGTAAGGAAGAGAAGTATCAGAAGGATATACAGTGCTATCAAAAGAGGCATGACAAAAGCACCGGTGGAGTATCCGAAAAAGCTGCCTCTTGTGATCACTCCCGTGCCGTGAACATAGATCACACCCAGATGCGAGAAGTCATCCGGTCCATTCACTTCAACAAAAGCCTTCCCCGGAGCCACTGAGAAAAGTTCGATCAAAAGCCGCCCGTCTTCAATATGCTTCCCTCTGATCCCGATGATCTCGCGTTCGCCCTCCTGTTCTAACGAAATCCTGTATTGACTTATGTCGGCGGAACCTCCGCGTGTATCTATTTCCATTGTATAGGACGAGCCCAGCCTTACTATAAGAAAAAGACCGATCAGAAAAAAAACCGCTCCGATGATGAGCAATATTATCTTGTCCTTCTTTGTGGATATCTCTTTCATTCTTCAAAACTCTTTCTGTATTTCTTTAATTTATTTGAATAATATCATATGTTTAACTATAATGGAGTTTACACTCTCTGACGGACCCACTGTTCAGTATCAGCGGAATTGCAAAAAAGGGAGGATTCCGATGAGTGTGAACGAAAGCGGACAAGAACTCAAGAAAAGCTTCTCGCCCCTTGGGATATGGGCCTTTTCGATCGGGACCAGTTTAGGCTGGGGCTCCTTCATAGTCACCTGCAACACCTATCTTCAGAAATCCGGCACGCTCGGAATGATCCTTGGACTGATCGTGGGCACGGGTGTGTTTCTTGTTGTCGCCCGGAACCTTCACTATGTGATAAAAAACTGCCGGGACGCGGGCGGTATCTATACATTTGAAAAAACGGTCAGCGGAAATGATCTCGGCTTTCTTTCCGGATGGTTTATCATCCTTACCTACTTATCGATACTCTGGGCAAATGTTGCCTCGATCCCCCTTTTCACACGTTTCTTTTTGGGCAATACCTTTCACTTCGGCTTTCACTACGAGATCCTCGGCTCTGATGTCTGGTTTGGAGAGATACTTCTTTCATTTGCCGTAGTGGTGCTCATCGGACTTCTCATTACGCGAAGTTCAAAGATCCCGAATCTGATAATGATAATAGCATCCCTTGCCTTCACTATAGGCTTTTTTGTCTGCGCCCTTATCATAATAGCAGGTCACGACAATGGTTTTTCCTATCAGCCGTACTTTATCGAAAATTCAAACGCCTTCGGCCAGATCGTCCGCATTACAGTGATCTCGCCCTGGGCTTTCATCGGCTTTGAGAGCATCTCCCATTTTTCGGGGGAATACAACTTCAGGGTAAAAAAGATAAAGAGCATCCTGATCTCATCCATACTTGTCACTACTGTCCTTTATATCTTCGCATCACTCCTTTCAATATCTGCTTATCCTCCGGAATACTCGAGCTGGCTTTCCTACATCAGTGATATGGGAAATCTCTCCGGTATCAAGGCTGTGCCTGCTTTCTATGCGGCGCAGTATTATCTTGGTAATTTCGGGATCGCAATACTTATGATCTCGCTCTTTGCCGTGATCCTCACGAGCCTCATCGGAAACATGATGGCCCTCTCCCGTCTCCTCTATGCAATGGGCAGGGATCATGACGCTCCAAAAAGCCTGGGCCGCCTCAACAAACACAGCATCCCTGGAAAGGCAGTACTTGTCATTGTTCTGGCTTCCTTGTTCATCCCCTTCCTCGGACGGACCCCGGTAAGCTGGCTCATCGATCTTGCGACCATAGGGGCAATGCTTATCTACGGGCTGATGTCATATGGCGTGTTCAAGCGCGCCCGTGAACAAAAGGAAAAGACGGAGCAGATCACCGGAGTAGCCGGCATCTTCCTCATGATCGGCTTTTTTGTTCTGCTTCTGGTTCCCGGGCTTCTCCCCTTCCACGAGATAGAGCCCGAGACATATATCCTCTTCATCCTGTGGGGAGTATGGGGGCTTGTGCATTTCAGGATCCTGATCGCGAGAGCCAAAAACCGGACTCAGGAATCCAGGATCATGGTATGGGGGGGCATGCTTGCCCTGATGATCTTTGCTTCCATGATGTGGGTATCACGGGCTACAGAAGAAGCCGCGAACTCCGCTTTTCAGAATATATATGAGCATGACAGGACTCATCTTTACTCCACTGCAGAAGTCGAAGACGAAGCAGACCACTACGCCTTTCTGGACAAGCAGGCCGACAGGATAATGTCAGCAAACGCACTGTATACAATGGTCTCGCTTGGTCTCTTCATTGTCTCTATATTGGTATTGGCAAACTCCTACCGAAGCAGCCGTATCATGAAAAGCAGACTTTCCGAGGCGCAGGATGCGGTCCGGACAGCCAAAATGCTGGCGGAGTACGAGAAACAGCAAAAGCTCGTAGAACGTCTCAAGGAAGAGCGGACAGCGTACTCCCGTATCAGCGCCCTCACGGGGGACTTCGTCTGCCTCTTTGTGATAACCCCGGAAACCGGGTTCTACAGGGAGTACATCACCATCGACAGCTACAGGAAATTTTCCATCCCGAATGAGGGCACAGACTTCTTTGAGAGCGCAAAAGAGCAGGCAGCGCGGACCATTTATCCGGAGGACCTTTCCAGATTCCTCTCGCTCTTTAACAAAAAAGGGGTTCTTGAAGAGATCAAAGAAAAAGGCCTTTTCACTATGGGCTACCGTATGATGCTTGACGGGGAACCGAACTATGTCCAGCTCAAAGCCACTATGGTAACTGAAGATGAGGGCGACAGGCTCATCGTCGGCGTCACCAATATAGATGCCTATGTGAAGCAGGAGAAAGCTTACGAGAAGCGCCTTGCCCAGGAGACGACGAAGGCAAATATCGACGCTCTGACCGGGATCAGAAACAAATACGCCTACCTCGAAGCCGCGGAAAAGCTTGACAGGAGCATACTTGAAAATAATGCGCAAAGCTTTGCCATCGTGATCCTCGATATAAATGATCTAAAGAAGGTCAATGATACAAAGGGACACAATGCAGGCGATGAGATGATACGAGCCGCATGCCGCATCATCTGCGACACCTTCAAAAAGAGCCCTGTATTCAGGGTCGGGGGCGATGAATTTGCTGTCATCCCCCAGGGCAATGATTATGATAATATAGACACTCTTATGGCATCGATCGGGGACAGGAATGAAAAGGCAAAGGTGAATGACGAGGTGGTCATAGCCTGCGGAATGGCGCGCTTTGACAGAAAGGAGAACAAAAAGGTCGAAGAGGTTTTTGAACGCGCCGACAAGGCTATGTATGAAAACAAAAAGTTCTTGAAAGGTATGGTGATGTAATGAAAAAGAAATTGTTTATGGCACTTGCGGCAGGCCTCATGGTCTTTTTGACGGCCTGCGGCAACAACGCAAACCGGCAGCAGCCCGTCAAAAATGAATACAAGCTCGAATCCGTCCACCGGGTGAACGGACGCCAGGGGATCGCTCAGGAGGGGGACTACTACTGGGTGAGCGGCTCAACAACCCTTACAAAATATGACAGGAACTGGAATATAGTTTCCGAAAACAAGGACCCCTTCAAAGGCTACGAGAAGGAAGTCAATCATATCGGAGATATCGATGTCTACAAAAACGAGCTCTATCTGGGCGTTGAATATTTCGTTGACGGCGAGGGAAAGAACATCCAGGTCGCGGTCTACGACGGCGACACCCTTGAGCTGAAAAGAGTATTCCCCTTCCGGGACGACACCGGGCAGCGTGAGTGCGCTGGGATAGCTGTTGACCCTGATTCCCGCACAGTTTATATGTGCTCATGGATCGATGATGTATCGAGCAATTTTCTCTATATGTACGACCTCGACAACGGAGACTACAAAGGAAAGCTTGAGATGAAGCCGCCGGTAAAATACCTTCAGGGTGTGGCCTACAACAAAGGGTACCTCTTCGTCACCTGTGATGACGGCGACGCCGACAAGGACGAGCCTGACCACATGTACCGACTCACTGTAAGTGATGACAAAAAAACTGCGACTGTCACGGAGGAGCGCGCTTTCACGGATGTGACAAAACAGGGCGAGATCGAAGGTCTCAACTTTGACAAGGAAAAGAACCAGTTCCTGCTTTTGTACAACCGCGGCGCAAGGATAATCCTCGGCATGCCGAAAGGCTTCTACGACGGCTATACCGAAGAGATACACGAGGTCTTCGTTTACGATATCAAGTAAAGTTTTTTTTCAACGGGGGTGTCGTTATGGCAATACAGGAATCCGGTGAGATGTATCTCAAGACGATATATGTTCTTTCAAAAAAATCATCGCAGGTACGCGCGATCGATGTCGGAGAATACATGGGCTTTTCAAAGCCCTCTGTGAGCCGCGCCCTCGGGCTCCTCAAGGAGGACGGTCTCCTGATAAAGGATGAAAATGGTTTCCTGAAGCTGACAGAAGCCGGGACAGACATCGCAAAGCGCATATACGAGCGCCACGAAGTACTGTCCCGGCTCCTGATCGATATCGGTGTCGACGAGAAGACCGCCATGGATGACGCCTGCCGCGTTGAGCATTATATCAGCGACACTACCTTCAACGCGATCAAGGCGCATGTTGGGAAGTTCAGGTGACACAGGGCTGTCTTTCTGTCATCCCTTTCCAAAGCCATGTGCAGTCAATATTGCTGTTGACCTCGGTCCCAGGGTGATCTTCTGCTGATCCCCGGCGATTGGCTCGCGCCCGGCCTCATATGCTTTTTTATTGGACTGTGCCATAATATGCCACTTCATATTCTCCGGTACAACGGGCATCTCAAATGTATGCTCCTCCCAATGTGCATTAACTGCCACATAGATAAAGGTATCCTCTTTCGTGCCGTATTTTACATGATCCTCGGCATACATAAAGGCGAAAGTAAGCGTCGGTTCATTACGGGACAACTCCCATGGCTTAAGCCCATGGAAGGAAAGCTCCGGATACCCGGTGGCATTCTCACCCGAGTCATAATTTCCTGCTCTGAGCACCGGATGCGCAATGCGGAAAGCGATAAGCTTTTTCACATAATCATACAGATCCTTATACTGTGACAATCGTCTCCAGTCAAGCCACGACACCTCATTATCCTGGCAGTAGGCATTATTGTTTCCAAACTGGGTATTTGCAAACTCATCTCCCGACAAAAGCATGGGAATACCCCGGCTCAGCAAAAGCAGGGTATCAAAATTTTTCATCTGACGGATACGAAGGGCATTGACCTCCCTGTCGTTTGTCTCGCCCTCGATGCCGCAGTTCCAGCTTTGATTATCATTTGAACCGTCCCTGTTTTCTTCACCATTTCCCTCATTATGCTTTTCGTTATATGACACAAGGTCGTACATGGTAAAACCATCATGACAGGTGATGAAATTGATGGACGCAGCCGGTCCTCTCCCTCCGTATAGGTCATCAGAACCAAAGATACGATGATAAATCTCAGGAGCCATGCTGCCGTCTCCCTTCACAAATCTTCTCACGCAATCCCTGTATTTCCCGTTCCATTCCGACCAGCGTTTCCATGACGGAAAACTGCCTACCTGGTAAAGTCCGCCGGCATCCCATGCTTCGGCGATCAGCTTTGTTCTTCCAAGAACCGCATCATGAGCAATAGTCTCGAGGAGCGGAGGCGACATCAACGGGGCGCCGTTCTCATCTCTTGTCAGGATCGAAGCCAGATCGAAGCGGAATCCGTCTATATGATATGCCGATACCCAATACCTCAGGCAGTCCAGAATATGATTTCTGACCACTGCATTATTACAGTTCATAGTATTGCCGCAGCCGCTGAAATTATAATAGGATCCGTCCGGTGTCAGCATATAGTAGGTGCGATTGTCGATGCCCTTGTAGGAGATCAAAGGTCCCTTTTCGTTCCCTTCAGCCGTATGATTGAAAACAACATCAAGTATGACTTCTATACCGCTTTGGTGAAGCTTTTTGATGGTATTCTTCAGCTCATCCGCCTCCATGCCATATTGGGCAGAAGCAGCATAACCGGCCTTGGGCGCAAAAAAGCCGACCGTTGAATATCCCCAATAATTGCAAAGCCATCTCCCGTCCAGTTCGCGAGTGTTTTCAAACTCATCAAATTCGAATACAGGCATAAGCTCAATACAGTTAATACCCAGTTTTTTTAAATAAGGGATCTTTTCGATGATCCCCGCGAACATGCCTTTGTATTTCACGTCGCTTGATTCATGCTTCGTAAAGCTTCTGACATGCATCTCATAGATGATGATATCATTTTGAGGAAACTCAAGAGGCTTATCCCCCTCCCAGTCGTAATCTTCGGGGATGATCTGCCCGCGATGTACAAAGGCACTGTCATTATCCCTTCGTTTTCCCCAGACACTTCTGCCCGAGATGGATCTGGCATAAGGATCAAGGAGTACAACACTTTTGTCAAAGCGCTGACCGCTTCGGGGATCATCGGGTCCATCGAAACGATATCCGTATTCCGTATTCTCTATATCAATACCGAAAACCATCATGGCATAGACATTGCCGATCCGGAATTCCTCCGGGAAGGGAATCTCCACAAAAGGCTCATCCTGTCCGTGATGATACAGAACAAGGGTTGCGGCTGTGGCCTCCTTTGAAAAGACAGAGAAGTTCACACCGCCATCCATCAATGTCGCTCCGAAAGGAAACACCCGTCCGATACGGTAGCCAAGATCCTTTATATTGTTTGTTGGAAATGTATCTATCCTTTGCATGATCCCGCCTGCCTCTCATCTCACCCGTATATCCGTAATAGCAACCTCGTCGCCGGTAAGTGCCACGTATACTTTGCCGGGATCATCATTTATCGTCGTAATGTTTTCAAGTTCAATCCCAAGGTTTTGAGTCTTCAGGACGATCCTGTTGTCCTTTCTCTTCAGCATGACTTCGCACTCCAATCCCCGCAGATTTTTCTCTTTCCATTTATCCCAACCTTCGAATTCATCTGTTCTCTTCATGCTGATGCTGTTTTGTGCGAATTCATCATTACCGTCACTTTCGCCGTAAAGCTTGATAAGCGCGTATTCCCGGTAGTCTTTTCCATAAACTTTCCCATCCTCCGAATAGAAAAGCAAAACATACGGACAATGCCAGACCAGATCCGCCCCCGGAAGGCTCATGGTATGGAACCTGACCGTAAGCCGGTCATAAAGCTCAATCCCTTCAGTTGAAGCAGACCTGGTTCTGTCTATCTGAACATTCCTGATATCCGATTCCATGCGGTCAATATAACTTGTCCTGCCTACGATCCTTTGTATATCTCCCTGCCCCATCACCTTTCCTGTAGAACTTTGGCTTATGTTCCTTATCTCACAGTTTTCTCCTGTAAGGGCTAAGAACGCAGATTCCGAGCCTCCGGGAAGCGCAACGATGACCTCCTTTTTGTAAACCGGGCCTGTCATCACAAGCTTCAGGTGATCTTCATATCTTCCCATCAGGATCTCGTAATTCTGCGGAGCATCCTTTGAAACAGGGACAAAGATCCTTTCTTCGACCGTTTCCTGAATCTTTGCAGCAGCTGTCTGGACACTGTGGTTGTCAAACCAGATCTCAGCGTATTCCAGATATTTATAAACCGCTATAGCCCGCTCGTTGTCATGAACGCGCCTGTCATAAGAATCAAATAATATGACTGACGGGGCGGAAAAATCATCATCGCTGCCCTGCAGCGCCCCGCACTCAAAAGTGAGCTTCGTTATCCCGGATTCTATGGGGAGCCCCGTTGAGATCTGCTCTCTGTACTCCCTGCATTTGATATTCTTTTCGATCTCTTCTGTTTCTAAAGCAGTATGTCCTTTACTGTCTTCATCGATGATCTTTATCATTAACTCAGCATATTGGGGATCAAAATCCACACCCTCTCCCTTAAGAAGCTCTTCTCTTACAATGAACTCAGGAAGATTACGGCTGAAGGTACTGTCAGTCTTCATCAGCACATAGGCGTCCGCTACTGCTATTATCCTTGCTATTTCAGGTATCTTTTCCCCTTTCAGCCCTTCGGGATATCCCGTCCCGTCATATTTCTCATGGCAATAACGTGCCCCGACGGCAAGATACGGCAATTCCCTGATATTCGATAATATCTCATCCCCGATAACCGGCATCCTTGCGGCAATCTCCCTTGCTCTTTTCGGATCGTCTCCCTCCCTGAATATCTCATCGTCCCTGATCCCTATCAGACCGATATTATGAAGCAGGGCGGCATAATAAACCTTTTCGCATTCAGACTCATCCATTCCGCTGAGCTTTGCTATCTGCTTTGCGCATTCAGCTACCCGCCCGGAGCAGCCTTTTATTGATTCATCCTTTTTCTCAACTGCCGCTACAAAAGCTGTTGCGGTCTCATCAAACAGCTTCTGCATCCTTTTGTTTTCCCCCTGCATATTTTGGATCTCGATCTCATGCGCTTTCTCCACATCATTGTTGATATCCAGATATGTAAAGAAATACATGGCTATTGACACGATCACCATGGACATGTTCACGAGGGACAATCCGTATGTGAATACCTGGAGTATCCCGCATCCTATGGGTACAAAGATGAATATCAACATCGAAGTAAAAATAAGCCTGCTGAAGAGCTTTCGAAACTGCAGGATGACCGTAAGCTGGATCAGAGGACAGACTACAGGTATGATATAGGCTATCAGAAAGAATTGTCCGCGGTGATATCTGTTCGCTTCATCAAAATAATAATAAAGCCCGGTAAAGGCAGATATGACGGCAAGCAGCATTCCGCCAATAGCCATGAACTGAATTATCCGAAGCCTTACAAGCGGCTCTTTCATCCCTCCCTCGTGCATCAGCCAATCCGTAAGATAGATATTAAAACCAAGCACGACAGCAGGCGTCAGGAAAAAGACGAGAAAATTACTTATCCTGACCATTACAAAACCGAGATTGCTTTGATCCCCGGCATAAACATAAGCAAGTCTGTCCGACCAGAGAAGAAAAAATGCGATCAGTTCCATAAGGATCATTACTTTCTTTCTGCTGTCGGAAAGAAATCTTGTCATGAAAAGAAGAATGGTAATGATCGCACAGGCCCCGCACAACAGGAGCATTAGATTTATCTGATTCGCCCTAATTAATTCAAACATAATATGGCTCCCATTCAATACCGCCTTTATTCATCCTTCGACCAGTCCGCTGCCAGAGCCTCCAGACCGTCCCAGTCAAATACTTTGAGCAGTTTCTGCACTTCCTTTATTTTTTTGTCATCCTCTTTGGGGAGCGCATACTCCTTCAGTCCTTCAAGTATTATCTCAACGGCATCATAATCCATCTGAGGGATCACATCGGAAAGAGCCGAATATGCATCCCGAAGCATCTCCTGAGATATCATTTCCTTATCGCCGCTTTCAGTATCCTCGTGAAGCCGGCTCAGCTTTTCTTCGTAGTCCAGGTACTCTTTCATAAGCTCATTGACATTTTCGTCAATATATTCCCTGTCCTCTTTGTTTCCAGCGTTTTCCATTTCGGCCGCCATACCGGATAATCTTTCTGCGCCGATTATCCTTGCTGAGCTTTTCAGTGCATGCACCTTTATCGTAAAGAGCCTTATATCCCCTTGTTCATAGGCATCTTTGATAACCTTTGCATTGCTGTCGATCGTATCAAGGAACATATTGAGTGAAAGGATAAAGTTCTCGATCCCGCCGGAATTGGTGATGCCGGCGGATACATCTATTCCATCCGTATCATTTATCCAAAGCATATTTTCCGGAATCTCTGTCAGAGTCTCAACAGCATCCTCAACGCCCGGCTTCTCCATCATCTCCTCCGGGATATGCTTCATTATCGTCTGTTCAAGCATGGCTGTGTCGACCGGCTTCGACAGATATCCGTTAAAGCCTTTTGACTTGTAGAACGTCTCATCAACAGCGGTATTTGCAGTAAGAGCATATACCGGAAGATCGGGATCGAACTTCCGGATCTCCTCAAGGGTCTCGATCCCGTCCATCCCGGGCATCATATGATCAAGAAGAACAACATTAAACTTCGTATCCCTTATTTTCTCCAGACATTCCTCTCCGCTTGCCGCAGTCGTTACAAAGACCTTCGTCGGTTTCAAAAGTCCCTTGATAACGTTCAGATTCATGGGAGTATCATCTACTACGAGGATATCTGCATCCGGCGCGATAAACTTCGGCACATAAGGTCCCTCGTTCTTCTTCTCATCATGCTCTATGAAAACACCGATCGGCGTCTTGTCTATTATCTTCTGCTCAACGGTAAATATGAATTCCGAACCTTTTCCATACTCACTCTCACAGGTAAGACTTCCCCCCATGAGCTCGGAAAACTTTTTGGAAATATCAAGTCCGAGTCCTGTTCCCTGGATCCCGCTGTTTTTCTCCTCATCAAGCCTTTCGTATGCGGAAAACAGCTTATCCATATCCTCCGGCTTTACCCCGATACCGGTATCTTTGACGGAAAAGCGTAACCTGCATTTATCATCATGCCTCTCATCCATTGAAACGAAAAGGGCAAAGCCGCCCTTATCCGTATATTTCACAGCATTTGTCAGAAGATTCAGGACGATCTGCTTGATCTTTCCCATATCACCATAAAGCCGCTCCGGAAGAACTTCGTCTATGACAACGTCAAAGGACAATTCCTTTTCAGTACTGCGCGCCCTGATCATTGAGACAATGGATCTCAACGTTTCCTTCGTGTCATATTCCATTTCAACAAGGTGCATCTTTCCCGACTCTACCTTTGACATATCCAAAAGATCGTTTATCAGGGAAAGCAACGACTCTGATGCATTTCTTATATCAGCGGAGTAGTTCATCATGGAAGTAAAATATGGTCTGGGAACGCCGGTGGAATCCTCCCTCAGGGCCATTTCGTTCATTCCCATAATGGTATTTATAGGCGTTCTGATCTCATGTGACATATTGGCAAGGAACCGGGTTTTGGCGGAATTTGCCCGTTCCGCCTCATCTTTTGCCAGTCTTATCTCATCATATTGCCTTTGGACGATAGTCCCCTTCATTATCCTCCATACCAGAAGTCCTGCCAGAACAGCCGCCCCCAAAACAATCAGGAACCTGAACACGGGAAGTTCCGTGACCCTGGCCTGCTTTATGATCCTGTATGCGTCATCGGAAAGTTCATTACCTTCGTTATCCGAAACAAGCACATGCATAGTATAATTCCCGTATTTGATTCCAGTGTACTCGACAGGGAACAGTTCTGTCCTGTTCACTTCAATCCCGTTTGACTCCTGTCCTGCAAAGAAGATCCTGACCCTTGGATTCATCATTGTGTAATCAAGTACGGAAACATTTATCCTTATACGCCCGTCGGATCTGGGGAGCACATAAGCCCCGTTTTCATCAGGAAGTATTTTTTCATCTCCGCAGTATATGGAGCGGATCGCGGTTTTTACCTGCGCGTCATTAACTGCCATATTATTGATGTTCACCATGCATACTCCGTTTCTGCCGGGAATATAGAGGTTTCCGTCATCCCCAAGGGCGCTGTAGGAGTTTGATGTAGGAGTGGCCGTAAGTCCGTTTGCAATTGAATACAGTCTGTAATCCGTCACATTATCATCCAACATGGACTGTGTACTGACCTTGTAAAGGCCAAAGGACGAAATGATCCACATATTATTGTTGTCATCAAAATAAAGATCGTAATTGTTGTTGTATGGAAATGAGCTGACAGGCCTGATCACCCCGTCCTTCATATATTCGATGGAATTGGATGTTACGATCCAATATACTTTGTTTTCCTCATCTCTTTTTATGCGCATTACGACGTCGCTTGTAAGTCCTTCGTCCCTTCCAAGCCGCTCAATCGTATCTCCTTTTATCACATAAATACCATCTCCGTCAGAGCCGGCATAGATCGTCCCGTTGTCTCCCTCAGCCACGGTCAGAAATACTGTATCCTTGATCCCTTCAGAAGAGCCGATGCTTTTCTCCACAACTTTGTTTCTTATGACCGACAATCCTCCGTTCGTCCCCAGCAGAACAGAACCGTCTGTCGCGGGGACAGCGCACCTTACCTCATTGCTCAAAAGTCCGTCAGCTGTTGTGTAATTTTCAATATTTCCATCCTTTGTCAGGCATACGGCTCCAATGTCGTTGTTATAGACCGATACCCAGAGATTGCCATCAGGATCCGTGCTGATACACCTTACCCTTGATTCCCCGATGTATTCTGTCAGCGCGTTTTTTATGACACGATCGTTCTGATCTATAATGCGAACCCCTTTGTCTGTACCGATATAGAGCATATCATTATAAATACAGGTTGCATTCGTTACCGCATCAGTCAGACCTGCCTTTTTTGTAATATCAACGAAGCTGTTTGTAACAACCTTCATGACCCCTTGTGTGGAAGAGGCAAACCACATATTCCCCTGATAGTCGCTTGTCATCATCTCTATTGCGCTGTTCATGGGGATGTCAGCCAATACGCGAAAGCTTCCGTCCTCGAGATATCCTGCAACAGTCGTAGATGAGAGCCACACCCTGCCGCATTCATAGCTCATCCAATGGACATTCTCTATGGGCGAAACAGTGATCTTTCTCATATCAGGCGCTTTTTTCCCGAAATCCCCATAATAAATATTTTCGCTTTCCGTACCAAAATAGAGCTTTCCGGCTTCATCGGGATCAGAGAGGATGGTGGTTATCTTTTCCATCCCAAGGTCTCTTCCGGTGTAAACATCTGATATCTGATGATCATCTATCGAAAAGACGAGCCCGTTCGAAGTATGCCCGTAGATCCTGCCATTCACATCAGAGGTAAGCTTCAGCACTCTCTCATCATTTATCCTGTCATCATCGATCATATGAATCTGCAGAAGAGAGTCCACATAGCAGACGCCGGCTGTGGTTCCTACATAGACATCACCGTTTTGATCCTCCGCAAATATACGGACAGAGGATGAGGGAAGACCGTCTTTGTAAGTGAGATGTGTCTTTTTTTCTCCATCAATGACAACAGCTCCGTTGTCATTGGTCCCTACCCAGATCCTGCCCTGCCTGTCTTCAAAAAGTCCTCTGCCATTGGTCAGTCCGTCCGAGGTATCAAGCCTTTCAAATGTTGTACCGTCATAGCGTATGATCCCGCTATAGCTGCCTATCCATATGTATCCGTCACGTGCTCCAAGAATATAGTTCGCGTCAGATGTAGGAAGTCCGTTTGTCGCGTCATATATCTCTGAGGTATAGCCCGCATTTTCAATCTGACCGCTCGCTGCATATCCGCCACCGTTCCTGTTTTCCTCATCCACTCCGGCAGCAGACGAGGCTGCAGAAAAAACTGATGCAGTCAGAATGAGTGACAGGAGTAATGCCGCAAACCCGATCCCGGTTTTGTACTTTCGCAGAATCCTTTTCCTCATCCCAGCGCCTCCGGATTATACTTCCTTAAAATCTTTTTCACATCTTCCAAAGAATCCATAAACACTTCCACGCACCTGGGATCAAACTGTGTTCCACTGCCCTCGTTTATAATGGAAAGGGATTTTTCAAGGGGGAATCCGGGTTTGTAAATACGTGGAGAGGTCAATGCGTCAAACACATCCGCAACCGCCATGATACGGGCGGAGAGAGGTATTACCTCGCCATGCAGCTTTTCGGGATAACCCTTCCCGTCCCACCTCTCATGGTGGTATGCCGCCATATTTCTGGCTTCCTTCAGATAGTTGTCCCCCTGCGTGATACTTATCGCGTTCTCTATTATCCTTTTTCCTGCCGTTGTGTGAGTCTTCATGATCTCATATTCTTCATCTGTAAGCTTTCCGGGTTTATTTAATATCTTATCCGGAATATCTATCTTTCCGACATCATGAAGCGGAGCGGATCGGACCACATCGGACATGAACTTCGGCGTGATCTTTTCCGCGTAATATCCTTTTTTCTTCAAGCCTTCCACTATGATCTTTACATAAGCGGCGGTTTTCTGTATGTGTGCTCCTGTATCCGAATCCCTGTTTTCCACCATGTCCGCCATTGTAATGATCAGTCCGTCCTGCATCTTTGCCGTGGTATCAGACAGTCTCCGGATACTCCGCATTTGCTCGGCATTGGTTGATGCCATCAGGCATATAGCTTTGTAAAGACGTTCCACCTCATCCCCTGTTCTTATTTCAAGAGAGCGAATGCTTCTGACTTTTTTGTCAAGATCCTTCTGATCGTCTTTGGCTGTTGTATAATCCTCAACAGCCCTGGTAATGGAATTGAGCGGAAAGGTCACGCGGTAGTCTGTGATCCAGACTACGATCGCTGCCATCAGGATAAAGAACGACGAAAAGACTGCGATCATTTCCACAAGAAAGCTTCTGGTCATAAACGAGATCGTCCCCATATCTACGTCTGCCCCGGCATAGCAAACGCACTCACCATTTGAATCATATACCGGATCATATGCCGTCAGAAGATGTCCGTACTTATCGTTTGTGATAATGGGTTCGATCTCCCTTCCCGCCAGAAGATCCGGCAAATATTTCATAAAGCCTTCATCAAAGGATATTACTGTACCAACTGTGTCCCCCGCGGTATCCAAAACGTCAAAATCGAAAACCACATGGCATCCGTCTTCCTTGATCTTGTAAACATACAGATATTCAATGTCAACGGAACTTGAGAGCACACTTGCAAGCATTTGCTTTGTCCTCATGTAGCCTTCGCCCTTTCCGCCGTTTGAAAGCCATTCATCAACAGAATCACCATCCACTATGCCTGCTGCTATTTCAGCGGTCCCTTTTGCGATCCGTACATATTCTTCCGTGATCGCATTCTGGTATACAGATATCCCGACGTATCCGGCAACGACGGAAAGCACTCCCATCGAAGACCCGAATATCAGCATGATCTTGGTCTTCAGTGATATTCTTTGCTTCGCAACTCCACTCTTTTCAGAGATCTTCTCATGATCCACCGGCTTTTGAGCCCAGATCTCAAAACGGCTCAGGCTGTAATACCGACCGGGAACAATTTTCAATATGGCGACTGCGATCAGCACAGTGATAGCCTTGTCGGGAAGATCCATTATCAGACTTGAAAGAATGTTGGAAACAGGGAGATTGAACAATCCCGTCCCGTAAATGATCCCGCTTAAGGACTCACTGTCAAAGGTCAGATCCTGCATAAACAATGGGATCAGGGAGCCTATCCCTCCGCCGATCAATACGAAGACAAAGATCGAACCAATGATCCCCCTGATCTTTTCAAACCACCCGCGACGAGCCAGAAATGCCGCAGCCACGGCAATGAGAACATTAAGGACCCCATAGTAGAGTGAGGCGGGAGAAAAAATACTCTTTATGATACCGGTAGCAAAACCAACAACGACTCCGGGAAGAACCCCTCCCATAGCCGAAACCACTATTGTTCCGATCGTATCAAGATAAAGCGGTATACCAAAAGCAGTTACCAGAGCGTTCAGTAGAGTATTTACGGCAATTCCGATCGCACAGATCATAATTGCTGAGAGATTCTGCTTGTTTAATATACGGCCACTTCTTCGTGCGCTGTCCATTAACGCCTCCATTGTCGGTTTTTTCTTCGGGCACACCGGAAAACTATTGTTTTTTTGACACCATGAATCACATTTTAACACAAAAAGGACAAGGGGACATTTCCCTTGTCCTTTTTAATGAGAGTAGATAATTATAAGCTTCACTTACTGTACATTTCGGAATACTTGTCCGTGATCTCTGTAGGCAGCTCGAAATGCTGGAAATCTTTTCTGTCAGACCATTCGCCGCCCCATTCAAAGCCTTTCTCAATAAACAGATTATAGCAAAGATCGCCTTTTTCTATCTTGTAATCAAAGCTCTTCTCCCTGTCGAGATAAGGCGCTCCGGTGGCGGGCTCAATCACTTCGGTCGTCGTTTTGTCTTCATTTGTCACGATCTTGTGGTAAGGGTTATAGAGGGTATTGATGTCTACCGCCATTCCAAGTCCGTGCTTTGAAATTCTGGTCGTATGTGATATGAAACGGAAATTGAAGCTGGATGAATTATTATCACGCATCATGATCTCATCATCCGCAAGATAATTGTCCGGAAGTACCATTCGCTCTATCGGATAACCCGCATCATAAAGCTTCCCGAAGATCTCAACGACATCTTCCGCGATCAGCTTGTGAACGACCATTTCTCCCTGATGAACATTGCCGTCCTTGTCCTTGTGCAGAACTGTCAGGTACCGAAGATCCTCACGGGGAACTATGCAGTTTTCCTTGTAGGTATTGCCGCTTTTCATCCTGTCAAAAAGATCGTCGGAGATCTCGCGGATCGTGAAGCCTTCCCTTACCACCTGTACGTTTTGAGAATTCTGAGAACTCTGCGAACTCTCTGAACTTTGCGGACTCTGTGAGCTCTCTGAGCCTTGCGGACTTTGCGCGCTCTGTGAACTTTGTGCACTGCCTGACTGATCAGCAGCCTTGTTTGCCCCGCATGCCGACAGACAGACAGCACACACAAGGGTCAGCGCAGCCATGGCGATTTTTCTTTTGTTTCCTCTCATAGATTTCTCATTTCCCCCTTATCAACAGGCACTGGCGAGACCACCGACATTTGCGTTTTCTTCTGAAACCCTGATAACTTCCATCTTTTTAGTAACCCCATAGGATCCGTAAGATCAAAACCCGGCTGGATATCACAAAGTATACTGTGAAAGATCCGAATTGATCTCGTCGGAATACTGGTTCAGATTCTTTGAAATACTTGTAATACTCTCAGTCTCTTCACGAAGCCTGTTGCTCTCCGAAACGATCTGCTCGCTCAGGCTCAGAACCTCATTGATGTTTGATGCCTGCTCCTGGGTGGTTGCCGCGTTGCTTGACGCAACATCATTGATCCTTTCGATGCCGCTCGCCATCTCCGTAATTCCGTCCGTAGCCTTTGCCACATCTTCGTATATTGTCCGGAAGGATTCGTTCGCACCCTCGAGTCCTTTGATGCAGGCATCCATATCAGCGACACAGATATCCGCTTTTTTGTTGATGTCTTCAATATTCTTTGTGACATCATCGATCAGGTGGCGTATAGTCTCCGTCGCCTCGGAGGACTGACCTGCAAGAGCGCCGACCTCGGAAGCCACGACCGCAAAGCCTTTTCCCATTTCTCCGGCTCTTGCGGCCTCGATCGATGCATTCAATGACAGAAGATTGGTCTGAGCGGAAATAGCATTAATGGTATCCGTGATCCCGGTGATCTCCTCTACGGATTTGGCCGTTGCACGGATCAGTTCCGCAAGCTCGCTTATCGTATTATTCAGGGTTGTCACGTTCTTTGTCATGACATCCATTTCATCCTTGCCCTTGCCGGAGGCCTCCATCGTCTCATCGCACAACGCCCTGACATCCTCTGCATTTTTCGCCAGCATGTCAGATGTAGTTGCAAGATCAGTTGCCGCATTTGCGATATCCTCGATGGAACCGGTCATACTCGTCAAAGTCGCATTCAGCTTCTCAATGGAAGCGCCCTGATTCTGATTTGCGTTTGAAAGTGTATTTGATATATCGTAGCACTCGCCGGCTCTGCTGTTCATCTGCTCGGAAATACCGGACAGTGAATTCAATGTGGATCTCATCTTGTCGATATAGCTGCCGAGACTCTCGCTGAGTGTCGTGATCTCATTATTACCTTCCGGCACAATGGATACGGTGAAGTCGCCCCTGCTGATATCCGTAATCCTTTCAGTCACCTTTGTCACGGGATTGATGGCACGGTTGAGCATGACATACATCATGATAAACAGAATGAGAAGCAGTACGCCCGCGCTTACGAAGGTGATCAGCATAACATGCAGGATACTGTTGCTGAGCAGTGAGGAAGACACTGCGCTCACGACAGCCCATGAGGTTCCCTCGATATCCGTCGCAGTGATCATCATGGATCCCGCACCTGTTTTCACTGTCGCAACCTTGGATCCGTCAGCTGTGGCCGAAGTATTGAGCGAACCAAAAACCGGAGCAATTCCTGCCGCAACGGGATCTGTCGTATTTGAAAGGTTCTGTCCGATGCTATCCGCCTTGTTGCTTAACAGGATGTCCTTCGATTCTTTGTTGATGATATAGAAATAAGGCTGCGGAGAGATAGATTCAAATTTGTTCACCTTTTCCGCGACTTTATCAAAATTGATATCGCTGCTCAGTACCGTATTATCAGCAAGCATGACAGAGCAGGCAAGACAGGTCTTTCCGGTGGACGCATCCACATAAGGCTCCGAGGAATAGAGTTCTCCTTTCTTTTCCAGCGCTCCGAGATACCAGGGACGATCATTAAAAACGAAGGTATCATCCGGTGTCCATCCGGACCCGTCCAGAAACACTCCTTCATCTCCATAGGCGATATAAATATCCTGGGAATCCGGGTCATTGGCTGTCAGAGCAAGAAGCATCTCAAGCGTATCTTCGTAAGACAGCTCCGGCGTGTTCCTTATCACATTGGCTGTCTGCCCTACCCTCTCTTTGACACCGTTCCACCAGTTTCGTATCTCACCGGCATATGCCGCGGATTCCCTGGCAAGAATATTGTTTGTAAGATTCTGGATATTCCTTGATGCAAGAAAAATGGAAATCTGTGTGATGATCACTATCATGATCGCAACATAGATAATGATCCTGCTAAGCAATGTCTTTTTCAGGGTCTTTCTTCTTTTCACTGTGTGCCTCCAACCTTTTTTTACCAGTCATCGTCTAATGATGCTCCAACTTTCAACAAAACGGTATCTTACCACAAAGAGCAAATAATTACACCTTCCTGCACGCAGATTACGGCGTATGCCCCAAGCATCCTCTCAATTCAACAAAGCTGCCGCCGCTCTTTTCCCTGGTAACTACAATCTGTTTGTCGATACGGTCCTTGAGATCGGCAACATGAGATATGATCCCGACCAGGCGATTTCCTTCAATAAGTCCGGCAAGGGCCCTGTATGCCTGGTCAAGCGCCTCAGGATCAAGAGAGCCAAATCCTTCATCTACAAACATCGTGTCAATCTGAATCCCGCCGGCAGATGACTGGATCTCATCCGATAGCCCCAATGCCAGAGACAATGATGCCATAAACGACTCACCGCCTGACAATGTCTTTACACTTCGTTCGCTGCCGTTGTAATGATCGATAACATTCAGTTCCAATCCGCTCTGACTCTTTGTATTGTCAGCCTCCTGCATCCTCACGAGTTCATACTGACCGGCAGACATGGCCATAAACCGCAGGTTTGCCCTGCTGATTATACGGTCAAAATACGTCATCTGAATGTAGGTCTCCAGCATGATCTTCTCTTTTCCGTTTAACCTGCCATTTGCAGTATCTGCCAGAGCCTTCATCCACTGGAGTTTTTTTTCTGTTACCGAAACTTCATCTGCTTTTTTCAAAATACCGTTACGGAGCCGTTCATTAACATCAATTCTGGACCTGACGGCATTTCCCCGGGAAATGCACTCCTCCTGTTCCCTGTCGAGCCTGTCCTTTTTGTCTTTTTCCTCATCAAGATCCACGGCTTTACTGTCATTGACAGTCTTTTTGTATCCCTCGATCTCTGCCTTCAGCCTGTCTACTGTTTTTTCCTTCTCTTTAAAGGCTCTGTCCGCCGCATCATATGCTTCCTGTATTTTTTTCGCCCCGGAGATCAATTTTTCAACTTCGTCTTTTGCGGCCTTTTTGCTCTCAAAAGAAAGGCCCTGTTTCAATTGTTGAAGCTGCCTGTCATTCTCTTTCAGTTTCGAATCGGCAGAAGCAGCCTCAGCTTTCAACCTCTCTATGGAGTCTGAAGCATCTCTGATCTTTTCTTCTTTTTCGGGAATATCCTTCTCTAACTTCTCCTTATGCCTTAATCGGGCTCTGACCTCTTCAAGCGCCCCTTCGGTCTTCCTTCTTTCCTCTTCACATTTTCTGCAGGCGTCTTTCAGCAACTTACAGGCTTCATCGGGATCATCTGTTTTCAGCTGTTTCTTCACACGTTCCTTTATGCGTTTCTCTTTTTCTTCCAATGCTTTCCTCAACCCGCTTGCTTCTGCTGCCGATGACTCACGCTCTTTTCTTGCCGTATCTGCTTTCTTCTTCGCATATTCCAGTTCTTTTTCCGTCGGGACCTCATCTGACAGATGCGCCGGACAGGGATGTGAGGTGGAACCGCAGACCGGGCATCTCTCTCCCTCCTTCAGCTTTTCAGCCAGAATACCCGCCTGACCATCACGGAATTTCTGCTCCATCACTTCATATTCTGCATTTATTTCATTAAATGCCTCATCCTTCTTCCGATATGATCTCTGTGCTTCCAGGAGAAAGTCTTTCTTGTCAAGATAATCGTCAAGCTCTTTCGAAAGCTCATCCAATGCTTCCGCTTCCGCATTGAGGTTAAAAAGCCTGCTTTTCATTTTTTCAGCTTCAGCAGCGGAATCCCTGATCAGGGACAATTCATTCTTGAGTTTTTCCAGAGTCTCCTGTTCTTTCCGCCTCCTCTTTTCCTCTCTGTCCAGACTGTCTGTTTTCTCTGTCCGTTCCTTCCTGGTTTTTTCCACTTCAGCATTCATCAGATCATAAGCGTCATAATCCGGAAGCTCTTTCTCGAACCGGGCAGCCTGCTTCTGCATGGCATCTTTGCTTTTCAACTCTTCTTTTGCTTTATCAAATGCAATTTTCTTCTCCAGGACCCCTGGCTCTTCTTTTTCCAGCAGTCTTTCTGCTTTTGCAAGCGCTTCTTTCGTTTTTTTGAGCGCTTCGGCGGCTCCTATTTCGTTATTTACTCTTTCAAGATCCTTGTTGATCGTTTCCAGTTCCTTATCAAGTTTTTCCTTTGAACTTTTGTCCCGCTCGATCAGTTTGTCTATAAGCTCTGCAACGGCCCCGGTTGTCATTTCCCCTGACATTGCTCTTTCAACATCAATGGACATCACATCATCACAGTCCACCTGAATGCCGTCGATGTACTGTCCGATACTCTTTCTGCCATCATTAAGTTCTCCATACACGCTTCTCACTTCATCATCCAATCGTTTCTGCAGTGCACGGAAATTTCGGGTCTTGAATATTTTTCCGAAGATCTCCATTCTCTCCTTTGTATCGGCCAGAAGAAGTTTCATGAAGTCTCCCTGTGCAAGCATGGCGATCCGGGAAAACTGCTCTTTGTCAATGCCAAGCAAAGACTCAATTTCCTTTGTCACAGCCTTTGATTTTGTGATCACTTTTCCATCCGGAAGATCAAGCTGTGCATCAGCTGACTGTATGGTATATCCTTCACCCTTTTTCACCGGCCGCAGATATTCCGGATTTCGTTTTACCGTATATTCCTTCCCTGCATGTGAAAAACGCAGTTCCACTTCTGTTGGTGTATTTTCATATGCGTACTTTGAACGCAGCATGGAAGCTTCACGATTTGTTCCGCTTGCTTCACCATACAGTGCAAAACAGATAGCATCAAAGATCGTTGTTTTTCCCGCGCCCGTGTCGCCTGTGATCAGATACAGACCCTTTTCACCAAGCTCTTCCATCGGGATCTCTGTAGATCCGGCATAAGGTCCGAATGCGGAAATCTTCAAGTTCAATGGTCTCAATCCTGACCCTCCCAAACCGCTTCAATACACTTTAATGAAAATGCCCTTTGCTCGTCACTCATTCTGTCATTGTTCTGCTTTTCATAAAATTCTTCAAAAAGCTCGAGCGGCGTTTTTGATTCGACACTTTCTACACCACAGATCGTCTGTTGTTTTCCGGTGCGTTTGTTGTCGTAACTCAGTTTCATCAGATTTGGATATATCCTGCGAAGTTTTCCTACCGCATCCACAACGTCATTTTCGTCAGTCAAAACCGCATGTATATAATCTTCTGTATCTGTGTTCCCGAGATTTTTCATTACGGTAAGCTCTTCACAGGTTCCCCTGATCTCTCTCAGATCATGCTTCGGCACAAGGGGGATCTCCCCGATCTCCACATTTCCCTTTTCCCCGATCAAAACGACCGTCACGCTTTTTACATGGTCTTTTTCCGAGAAGGAGTATTTCAGAGGTGTACCGCAATAACGGATCGTTTCCCGTTTGACACTCTGCTTTCCGTGGATGTGTCCAAGCGCCACATAGTCAAAGTCATCAAAAACATCTGCCGACACATTGTCCAATCCGCCAACAACGATCTCCTCCGACTCACATCTTTCTGCTCCGGTCACAAACTGATGAGCGATCAGGATGTTTCGCTCTTTCCTGTCCACATGCATTTGTTCTATAGCAACCCTGCATGCGTCAGTATAATCAGAGATCTCTTCCTCCGGAAAAATGTTCTTTACAATTGCCGGTTTGACAAACGGAAGCATATAAATATTTACCGCACCGTACTTATCGTTCATCCTGAAACACCTTGCCTCACCGTCATACACAGGCGAAAGATGGATCCCGGCCGCATCAACGAGAGCAGAGTGGTCTGAAAAACGGATGGCTGAATCATGATTTCCGCTGATCGCAAACACAGGGACCCTGTTTTCCGCCAGTCTGATCAGGAAATCATCCCACAGCTTCATTGCTTCCTCCGCAGGTACCGACCGGTCATAAACATCACCGGCGATCAGTATCCCGTCAGGGTTCTGTTCTTTTACGATCGTTATTATTTCTTTCAGAATATACTTTTGATCTTCGATCATTGAAAACTCATTTACACGTTTCCCGAGATGCAGATCCGAAATATGTATGAACTTCATAGTCACCGCCCTGATAATAATCTTACACATTTTAAGGAAACACTGATCAAGTGCTTCCTGCGAGAAAATCACAGTCATGGTCGTATACATCCGTCTTTTGTTACGATTCTTCTTTGAATGACGGCAAGTCTTATATTACAATATGACGCGGATTAATCAAAGATTGGATCAACGAAGTTGCGGAGGATTCACAGTGATGGAAAAGGATCAGTATCTGACATTGTTTCAGCAATATACGAAGCGTATGAGGGAAATCAGGCTATTATCCACGCCTGATCTGAATGATATCAATAACGCGGATGAATATGAACGGGTTCTGATAGAGAATTTTTCAAGGATCGGAGAACTGGCCACGGAAAACCGGAAGGTGATCAATGATGTGCTGAAGCCGATGATCTCTGCGGATGTAGAACTGACGGATGAAATGCGTGAGATGCTTCAACAGTTTGACAAACTTCTTGTTGACGAGGATTCCATGGAGGAGGTGGATGTCCATCTTTCCGAGATCATAAACAGGATCCTGACCGAGCATGAACTCATGGTTGACGAAGATGATGACGAAAACGAAAAAGTGCTCGCCATGGGAAAGAAGGTGAAAAGGGATTATTTTCTGATCTCTGCCCTGACAAGATATGACAGCGATGAGCTGGAGGAGACCCGAAGGCAGGCGATTGAAAACAGAAACGCACTGGCAGGTTATCTTAAAAAGGATGCCTTTTCTCGCTTAAACGAAGAAGCAAAGGGCGCGGCACTACAGTTTTCCCTTATGGGGGCACTTCTGTACGAGAGCAATTATTATGCAATGCCGGATTCCTGGTGGGATGAGTGTATTTCAATCCTTGATCAGGCAGCGGATATCTATAAGGATCCGTTTTTCCGGGAGCAGTTTCCGGGCCATGATTGGGAAACGTACAGATTCCGGATCTACTACTACGGCAGTTTTCTTGCATATTCCTTTATCCCGAGGCATGTGGCGGAAAAGGTTTATGTTTACGCTGATAAAGCAGTCGATTTTCTTCTGCACAATGACAATGAGAATATCAGAGCGGCTGTGAATGTGCAGCAGGAAAAGGATCTTCGGTACATGGCCTCGGTAATCGCGGGTTATACACCGGCAAGAGAAGCCTGTGATCTTTTTTTCAGTGCTTACGAAGCAAGGGACAAAGAGGATTATTCATTGACAGGTATCAACGAAAATCTGGATACCCCGTCGATGTATCTGAACACTGCGAAGATGACAAATCTCAAGCTTACTGAAATGGACTTTGACAGATATAATCAGATAGAAAGAGATGTCCTTGACTATATTTATAATATCCCGAAACAGAGCAGCGTTTATATGAAATGCGTGACACTGCTTACGAACTTTCCGCAGTACTTTCAGGAAACTCCCGGCGCTCTGACAATGGAAGAATTCTGTATCAAGGCCTTTGCTGCAGTACACCCGCCTACTTATGTTCATGTCAATATGGTGGCAAGGTTCGCGGAATGTATGGCGCGTCATCTCCTTGACAGCAATCCGGAGCTCTTCATAGGCTTTCCGGGATGCGATACTGCAGATCAGGTTGTTTCAAAAAAGGAGGCGATACTTTTCTACACGTACCATTCCGCCCTATGTCATGATCTGGGAAAATTGTTTATCGTGGATGTCGTATCCATGTATGGACGAAATCTTCTGGATGATGAATTTTCAATGATAAAGAGCCATCCTGTAACCGGTGCGCGTATTGCATCCATGCACGCATCCACCCGTGATTATGTGGACGTGATCAAGGGGCATCATCTGTGGTATGACTGTTCCAGGGGGTATCCGGCAGGCTTTGACACAAAAAAGAGTCCTTACAAGACGATCATTGATATCGTGCTGGCAGCAGACTGCCTGGATGCGGCAACAGATACAGTCGGGCGCAGCTATAATAAAGGCAAGACCTTTGATGATTATGAAAACGAGATCAAAGAGGGGGCAGGAACACACTATGCGCCTTTCCTCGTGGAACTTTTCAGCCGGCCGGAAGTAAGGACGGATATTATTTATCTTCTGGGTGAGGGACGCAACAAGATGTACAGGGAACTATATATGCTTTTGAAATAAACGGATATCTATGGTAGAATAAGAACCACGTGTCTGTTTTATTAGGAGGGCATATGATGAGAGAGAGAAATTCAGAAAGAAAGAAGGGTGATCGAAAAGGGCTTGGCATTCAGGCCAGGCTGATACTGATGATAGTACCGATAGTACTTGTCTCACTGCTGATAGTTGCGGTCATCAGTGCACAGATGTCGGCAAGTGCCATAGCCAGCGAGGTTTCAAACACCATGGAAGCACAGCTTTCCGGCAATACCAATGATGTTGACGGAACACTCGAGACCATCAGGCGTACAGCTGAGGAGCTTTCAATTTTCGTGGGCAATACTTATAAGGATACCGATATGGCTACCTATGCAAAGCTTTTTTCCGATACGGTCAAACATGACAGCCGGATCAGAGGCAGCGGTATCTGGTTTGAGCCGAATGTCTATACCGGGGATCCAAAGTATGCCGGGGAGAAATATGTAGGTCCTTACTGGTATGCTGACGGAAATGACGTCGTAGAGGACTGGGAGTATTCCAACGCCGACTACGACTACTTCGTTCAGGAATATTATACAAATGCAAAAGCGATGAGCAAAAACGATGCCGTGATCACCGACCCGTATTACGACCCTTCATCCGATTCTGTCATGGCAAGCTGTTCCGCTCCGATCTTCAATGCTCAAAATCAATACATTGGATGTATCACCGTAGACCTGTCTCTTGAGACCATCTCGGATATCATCAGCAGTATCAAGGTAGGACAGAATGGATATGCCATACTGACTATGGGTGACGGTACGTATATCTATACCAAAGATCCCGAAAAAGTCACGAACGCCTTAAACATCGCCAATGATACCGGGATAAACGCCATTGCCTCCAAAGTCATCGGGAGCGAGAGCGGTCAGACAGAGTTCACTTCGTCAGAAGGAAAAATGAGAGTATACTACTCGACCATGCCGGAGGTTGGCTGGAAGCTTCTCCTCCTTCTTCCTGACAGAGAGGTGTTCAGCGTCGCTCAAAGGATGATGCTCATTATCATTATCATAGCGGTTGTCGCTATTCTTATCACATCGATTTTGATCTTCTTCATCGCAAAGGGAATTGCCAGACCGATCGTGAGGGTAAAGGAGTTTGCAAAGGATCTTGCAAGCGGAGACTTCACAGTGTCAAAGATCGCGGTCGGCAGGAGCGACGAGATCGGACAGATGTCGGAATCGCTCAATGAGATGTATGAGAGCAACAGTGAGGTCATACGAAATATCTCGATCGGTTCCAATGAGGTAAGCGATTCATCCGAGAATCTTTACAATGTAGCCAGTGATCTGGCAGACAGATTTGAAAGCATCAGGACATCAATGGTCAAGGTCAATGATGCCATGACAAATACCGGGGCGGCAACAGAGCAGGTGTCTGCATCAGCAAATGAGGTTAATGCTTCAGTACAGAAACTCGCTGAGGAGACTGAAGCGACCAAGGGCGAAGTTGAGAAGATACTGTCGCGCGCAGCCCAGATAGAAAAAGACAGCCAGTCCTCCTGCGATAATGCGATCTCCATTGCCGAGACCAGAGGACGTGAATTGGAAGAGGCCAGCAAACAGGCAGAAGTCATCAAAGAGATAGGAACCCTGGCAGATTCAATAGCCGACATCGCCAGCCAGATCAATCTGCTTTCACTTAATGCCTCTATTGAGGCCGCCCGTGCCGGTGAACATGGACGTGGATTTGCGGTTGTCGCGTCAGAGATCAACAATCTGGCTGTGGAAACTGCACAGGCTGTCGACAGGATCCAGGATACCATAGCGAAGATCCAGGAAGCCTTTACTTCACTGGATCGAAGCTCAGGAGAACTTCTGACCTTCGTAAAGGAGACAGTCACACCCGATTACGAAAACTTCATCAACATCGGTCGCCAGTACGGAGAGGATGCGAAATCCTTCGGTTCCCTTACGGAGCAGACCTCCGAAATGGTAGGATATATCAGAGAGTCCATGGAGCAGGTAAATGCTGCTGTTTCATCTATAGCAGAAAGCGCTACAGAGACCGCGGAATCCTCATCCGAAGTTACTGAGACTGTAGAAGAGGTATCCGATATGGTCGGAAATATTTCCGATCTGGCTGAAAAGCAGCAGAGCGTTTCTTCAAACCTCAACGATATCGTTCGTTCCTTCAAGCTTGATATGGACCAAGCAAAGGCGGATGTGAAAAGCGCAATGAAGAACGCTCAGAAAATAGCCGAAAATGCTGAAAAAGAGGCTGCCCGGGCAAGGGAAGAAGCCGGAAAAGCAAACAGATAAGATCAGAAACAGAGGAACCAAAAAATAGCCTGCCACTTCGGCAGGCTATTTGCATTCGTGAGATCACTTCATCCTCTCAGCAGCGTCATCAGGAAAATTTTGAAGCCACAAGTTTCAGATTCTTTCTTATGGGAAGATGCTGCGGACAGATCTTTTCGCACTTGCCGCATTCTATGCAGTCATCAGCCCTTCCATGTGTCTCTGCGAGTCTGTCATAATATTCCTTCTGCGGTGTAAAGCCCTTCCCCTCATATTCCTGGAGCTCGGCATTGTAGAGAGAAAAGTATTTGGGAATGGGAATGTTTTTGGGACAGCCGTCCACGCAGTATTCACAGGCTGTGCATGGGATTGCTATGCTTGAGTTGATGATATTTGTCGCCTGCTTTATGAGCTCCATCTCTTCTTCATTGAGCGGGACAAAATCCTTCATATAGCCTGTATTGTCCTTCATCATGGCCATGTTGCCCATACCGGAAAGAACCATTTTGACATTCGGCTGGCTCGCAGCAAATCTGATGGCCCAGGATGCGACCGACATCTCCGGCGAATGTTCCTTGAACAGCCTTTCAACCGCCGGCACCACGTTTGACAGCGTACCGCCTTTGACAGGCTCCATTACTATCACGGGTTTAGAGTGCTTCACACACACTTCATAGCACTTCCTTGACTGTATCGCCTCGCTCTCCCAGTCAAGATAATTAAGCTGAAGCTGAACGAATTCAACCTCGGGATGCTCCGTAAGTATCCGATCAAGAAGCTCTGCCCTGTCATGATAAGAAAAGCCCATATGCCTTACATATCCGGCCTTCTTCTTGTCCGCAAGCCATTCAAAGCACCCGAATTTCTGATACTTCTTGTAATGATCCTCTCCAAGGTCATGAAGAAGATAATAGTCAAAGTAATCCACCCTCGTCTTCTCAAGCTGGGTCTCGAAAATCTTCTCCCTCTCTTCTTCGTTATTAAAAAAACCGCAGTGAAGCTTGGTCGCCAGGGTAAACCCGTCTCTTTTGTGCCTGCTTACAAGAGCCTCACCTGCTGCATCCTCGCTCTTTGATTCACAGTACATCCAGGCCGTATCAAAGTAAGTAAATCCCTCGGAAATGAAGTGATCCACCATCTTTTTGGTAAGCTCGATATCGATCTTTCCAAACTTTCCGCTTTCAGAAAGCTCCGGAAGACGCATAAGTCCAAAACCGAGTCTCTTTGTGTTTTCTCCGAAAATATTTTCCATGTTTCCCCCTCTCTTTCTTAAGCTCTGTCAGTTGTTTCTATCACCCTACCTTTTCACAAAAATCCGTCATCACTTCGGAAATTTTGATCTGCTGAGGACATACCTGCTCACAGGAACGGCAATGAAGGCAGGCAGAGGGTTGCTTTTCGGGAGGAAGCGCGCTTAATGCCATTGGAGCAATGAACCCGCCGCCGGTATATGCGTGCTCATTGTAGAGCGACATAAGATGCGGGATATCCAGTTCCATCGGGCAATGGCTTACGCAATAATGGCATGCGGTACAGGGCACTGTACCGACAGAGAGCATTTTCTCCGCTATCGAAAGCAGAGTATTCATCTCTGACTCGTTCAACGGCAGGTCTTTCTCAAACGTCGCAAGGTTTTTCTCAAGCTGATCAGCATCTGACATGCCGGAAAGGATCATCGTAACACCGGGGATGCTTTGCAGAAATCGAAATGCCCATGCTGATATTTCCTCGTCGGGACGAAGTGCTTTAAGTTTCCCTTCGTATTCCGGAGCAAGACCTGACAGCTTACCGCCGCGCAGAGGCTCCATTACCCATACGGGAATATTCTGCTTTGAAACAAGCTCTACCTTTTCTTTTCCCTGCTGGAAGGTCCAGTCAAGATAATTCAGCTGAAGCTGACAGAACTCCATGTCTTTTCCGTATGCGTCGAGAAACCGCTTGAGTACCGGCATATTCCCGTGGCAGGAAAATCCCAGATGCTTTATCCGCCCGTTTTTCTTCTGTTCCATCAGGTAGCTGTAAATATGATACTTTTCATCATCGAGGTAGGCATCAATGTTCATTTCGCAAACATTGTGGAAAAGGTAAAAATCAAAATACTCAACCTGAAGCTTATTTAGCTGCGTTTCAAAGATCTCCTCAACCTTTCCCCAGTTGGCAGGATCATAGCCCGGGAATTTTGTGGCAAGAAAAAAGCTTTCGCGCGGATAGCGTGAAAGCGCTTTGCCCATGACAAGCTCGGAGTTTTCTCCGTGATACCCCCATGCCGTGTCAAAATAATTGATCCCGTTCTTCATCGCCGTATCGACCATATCAAGCGCCGCAGGCTCATCAATACGGCTGTCATCACCATCTATTACCGGAAGACGCATGGAGCCAAAGCCCAACTGTGAAAGCGAAATGTCCTGAAAGCTCTTGTATATCATTGTAATCTCCTCTCTGTTACGAAAGATCTGATATCCGGGCATCTACCTGTCAAACCGCTCTTATATGAGTGTTGACAGATATAATACCATAAAAACCTTCAAATCTCCATAAAGAAGAGAGAGAGGATCGTTTTCTGATGCTTTTGAAGGTAAGCATCCCCGCTTTGTCAGTATATTTTTTCGATCTCTCCGGTGATCCCGTATGTTTCCCTGAACTCATCAAGATCCCGCGGACTCCTTATCAGAGTGATCTCAAGAAAGTCTCCGGTCTTTAGATCCATAAAGCCTGCCACCTGTTCTCCGTTGCAGATGCTGGCTCTGATGACAGGCTTCTTTCCATCAGCGTCATAGGTTGATCTTTTCCGCTTCTTCCTGAATATCATATATCCGCCTCATAACATATTACTTCAGCTTGCTGAGCGCCTCGTCAAGCTCCGCCCGGTCGGTTTCAGGGAGCAATCCGGACTGGATCTTGCCATATTTTATAAGGCCGTTGCCCATCAGTGTTCCCAAGAGGCTTGTCTTCTTTTCACTTGTCACATCACCCAAAATCTGCATGAAATCCTTGACATCATTGACCTCTGCCGGATCCTCTTCAAACATCTCGGCATGGGACTTGAGACGCTTTACCGCCATCGGCTTGTATTTCGCCAGGAACTGACGCTCGGCGTATTCAAGGGAGGCCTTTACACCCTCGTCCTCTTTTCCCTCATCTATGTAGATCTGGACATATTTCTTCTGGATACTGCGGAAATCCTCGTAAACCCTCTTTAATTCCGCTCCGCCTTCGGGATCCGAAAACCAGGGCGTAAGCTCCTTCGTAAAAGCCCTGACCCCCTGCCAGTAGTTCAGCAGGCGCATGCAGCGGGTGACCTCCTTGTTCATAGCCGCGCTCAGCTCATCATAATGCTTTTTTTCTTCCCCGGTAAGAGGCTGAGCCTTGTCCTTTATATAAAGAGGCTCCCACTCCTTGCTGAGCTCGTCAAGCTTCTTTGAACTGAAGTCCTTGGCTTCTCCCCCTTTCCTGAAAGCAAGAAAGGTTTTCATATTGTTTGCGACCTCGGTAGGGTTTGCGGGCGCGAAAAAGTTTATGCCTTCGCTCAGTTTGACCTTCACCATAGAGATCGTTACATTCTGATCAGTGATCATATTCTGAACGTCCAGATAAAGATCGGCGATCTGCTCCGCAAGTTTGTCTATATCGCGCTCCAGCTCTTTCTTTTTCTCCGCGTCAGTCTCAGCCGCCGCCTTCTTTTTCAGTTCCTCCAGCCTCGTGGTGTCGTCAGACAGCTTCACCATATCAGGCACCCGGCTCATGGCATTCAGAACAATATCGAGTTTTCCCACATCCCCGGTTTCAAAGGCGTCGATGATTTTGAGTACAAACTGCGCTGTATCACCAAAGGGAGAAAGAACCTTGTTGGTGGAAAACTGATCTATCATCTTGTTTGTAAAACCATCGCGCAGCTTCTTTTTCTCCGCCTCGGGCATCTCCGGAGATTTGATCTTTTTCTGTATCTCCAGAAATTCCGCCCGAAGCTCTGACGGATCCGCGTCCATAGGCTTGAGACGGTACTGATCCATTAGTTCCTTGACCTCTTCGCTCTCTTTATCAAGCTCGTCAATATTGTAGTCGGAATAGAGCTCATCATCGAATTTCTGGCCGTGCTGGATCTGGGCAATATGATCGGCACCGGTGAGATATTTCTTTCGGAAAGCCTCGCTTGCCCCTGGCTTTTGATCCTTGAGTTCCTTTAAAAAGGCCTGTCTGTCGGGAACGGACAGGGAGCTGATGGCGGACTGGTAGTCCGCTTTTATATTCCGTGAATTGTTAAGGCTCGACTGCGTCAGAAGCACCGCATCTGCCGAGCAGTCGGTTATTCTTACGTTCAGGTGATCCAGGGTCTGGATGTCCTTTTTCAGACGGATGATCTCACGCTTCATCTCACCAATGGAATTCTGAAGCCGAAGCTCAGACTGGGAGAAATAGAACATGGTCTGCGGGATCTCTATCCCGTGCTTCTGCAGCACCATCATGGAAAGATATATCTTCTCTCCCACCGCACTGCCGCATTCCTCAAAGGTATCAAGTATCTCCTTCTGTACCTTCAGCCTGAAGGCCGTGTTTTCCTTGTCGGTCAGAAGTTTTTTCGACCGGCTGTCTTTCGGCAGGAGGTCAGTAAACCATCTCAGGAAGTCTCCGGACTGGTTGCATGTGGCTGCTATACTCATGAGCTTAATGGTGCTCTGTGTATTGTCAAGTTCCGAAGCATTTCCAAAATCAAGCACCGTGGCCTTGTCAGAGCTCACCATGATATTTCCGGCGTGCATGTCACCGTGGAAAAAGCCCTTGTTTCCGAAGAGGCTCTTTTCCGCCCAGACACGGCCCATTTGCGCGAGGTGCCTGTACTTTGCTTTGGTCTCCTTAAGAAGCTTTACCAGACGTTTCCGGCCGGCCTTCACCTGCTCCATGTTTGTTGTGTTGAGCATACCGCGGTAATAGAGCTTGCCGTCTTCTCTCTTCTCGTAAATCCCTGCGAGCTTTGTTACCTCACGTCTTGTATTCTTGATGTCTCTGAGGAGCTTGTCCAGAGTCTGACCCTCGGCCTTGGTCTGCAGCATATAGTCCTTTGACGCCGGGATGAGCTTGAAGGTCTTGACGCTCTCCACAGTCCCCACTCCGTCACTGGTATCATAGATACTGCCCTTTTCACAGTTCTCTGCCTCGATCCGAAGATCAAGCTCTTCAGAGATCTTGTCCAGCATACCGAGATAGGTCTCCTTCATGGCGCCGCCGTCCATCATGGAATTGTCCTTGTCGAGCACCTTCTCTTTCTTTCTCACAAGATGCTGCTTCCCGTCTTTTCCGGTTTCCCATTCTCTGTATTCGACGGTCTTCATCACTTCAGGCTCAGTGCAGGAGAGCATTACATCCTTCTCCGCCTTGATCTTTTCCTCCATATCCGGGCGAAGGAGCTTTACCACCACCTGGGTCCCTTCGGGGATATTCTCCCCCTTTATATTGCAGAGGAAGGTCTGCCCAACTGAAGCGGCTCCGAGGGATGAGACCACCGTGATCTCAGATACAGCGCCGTTGCTGGCCGCAACCATTTCCTTCAGCTTTTTGTCCACATAATCCTTCGGGATAGGCTCGAGATTTGATTTGACATCCTCGACCATCTCCCGAAGCTCTTCAGTCAAGACCTCCTCGGGAAGGCTCTGCATCAGCTTCTGAAGCAGCGGTCCCGCCCCCTTTACCATACCTGAAATATAACGGCCTGCCCTTTTGAGCTTCAAAGAGCTTTTTGCCGTATTCTTTAATGCGGGCTTGCTGTGACGGAGTATCGAGCTCATCATACGGCGCTTTTCCTTCTGCCCGGATTTCGTGAAATAATTGTTGAGGACGATCTGAACGAACCGGCCTTCCCCATAGGCGTCCGTCCATTTGCTGTTCAGCCGTTCCTCTATCGTGGGCTTTTCCTCCTCCTTCTCCCCATCATCAAACAGTCCCATTATGTTGTCCTTCATTTCATAGATCGCGCCTGTGGCGGCCTTTACTTCCTCCTGGATCCCGTCAAAGGAAGCAGTGACTTCCTGATCTATCTTCGCGGCATGGTCCTTGAGGAGAGAAAGAAGTCCCTTGTCCTTCTTCGACAGCAGCTTTCTCACGCCATCCGCTGTCAGCCCCTTTGTTTCGCTCCTGTCGCGCAGATATTCCGCCACAACTGAGGCTGTTTCCTGAATCGCTTTAAGAAGCTTTTTCTCCGGCGTGTTGAGCTTGTTTTTGATCGTCGAAAGAGAATCCTTTCTCTGCGGCCGTTTTTTCTCTGCCGTGAGATTCTTTTCTATCTCCATCAGACGATAGAGCTCTTTCTGCTGCTCCTCAGAGGGTTTCTCAACCTTTTTGAGTTCACCGACCTTTTTCTTTACAAGTGTTATATCCCTTTCATTCTCAGCGGCTGTATCCGCTATCAGCTCCACATGGCCGAGAAGGATCTGAAGAAGGGAATTCTCGTCAATCTCCTTTTCCGAAACCTCCGCCATCAGGTCGACGGCGTCTTTTTCCTTTACGGTCCACTCCGCTTCCCTGTCCGCGGGAGCTTCCTTTCCTTCCGCTTTGGAGGAGCTCTTCAGCGCCTCCTCAAGCTGCGGCGCCTTCCAATTGTTTTTAAGGCAGTTTAAAGTCAATCGTTTCAGGCTTTCAGTCGAAAGATCATAATATCTGTCCTCCGAGATCCCGACCGCCCTTTCCGTGAGTACCGACAGGCAGAGCAGCCTCAGATCCAGAATCTCATCATGGCTGACTGCAAAAGGATTGTGGCTCATACCCTCGATAGTGGTAATGAGCTGCTGGTTCTTCGCCCTTTCCTTTTCAAAGGCTTCGGTATCGGCGCCTTCCTCCTTACGATAAAGCTGATAAAGGGCATTCATGTCGGAATCCAGCCTGAGTTCTGTCTTTACGGTGTTTTTCGAGGTCTTTATTTCAGGGGCACTGATCTGCAGAGCGTTCAGTTCATCGAATATTGCCTGTATCTGCCCTTTCTCCTCCCCTTTGTATTGTTCAATCCGGCTCTTGTGCATCAGGTGGTTTTCCTTGAGCCCTTGAATATCCTGGAAGGAAATTCCGGCAAGATAATCGACCCTGGCAGGGTCAGACAGGGTGATAAGCCTGTCCATCCTGTCCTTCAGGATCTCCTGATTGAACTTCTGAGCCGCCCTTGCCTCTTTGACCTCAGGAACCTCATCCAATGGCACATTGTTTTTTTTCAGCGTTTCCTCGAGGAAGCTTCCGCTCTGCTGCATAAGGTTCACCGCGCGCATCTTCGAGGCAATTCCGTTCAAAAAGCCTGCTTCATTGTAGTTTTCCATTGTAAAGAAGGGAACGCTATCCTTGATCGCATCCATCGCTTCGTCATGGATCAAAAGCCGAAGGCCTTCCCTCTTCTCCTCACTCCCGAAGGCCGCATCGAGGCTGGCTTCAATCGCCTTGCCCCCCATGCCCTGAAGATAGGACATAATGGCCGGATCATTTTGTACCCTTTCTTTTTCTTCAGCGGATATATTGTTCTTTTTGCAGTACTGGTCTATATAAAGCTTCGTCAGGCGGTCTTCCTGAGCCAGGGCCTCTTTTGCATGACGGATCGAGTCCCAAAACAATACATTTGCCTGGAACTGGTGTTTCAATATATCCAGATCGTCTTCATTCAGTTTTTTGTTGGGGTTCAAAGCCTTCCAGAATTCCTTCACCTTGTCCGAATATGCCTCATGCTGCTTCTGAAGCGCGATGCGGTGCTTGTCCAAGACGCTCCTTGGATCAAGGATCAGAAGATCGTTTTCAAAAGCCCAGCTCTCAGGCTTCACTCCGGCCTTCTCAAGATTTTCATCTCCGTAATTCAGCTTTTCAAGAACACGGATCTGCTTTTCCTTCGCTTCCCGGAGCACGGAAAGCTTTGCCCTGCAGAGTATGACCTCATTCTGAGTAAGAGAAACAAGCCCCAGCCGCACTCCCTGGGCAAGAATGCCCTCTGCCTCATCAGCCAGGGCAAACAGCGCATCATTCGATTCCATATTCATAAGGATATCATCTACAGTACGCATCCGAAGGCGCGAAAGATCCAGCTTTTGAAGCTCTTCGATCTTGGAATAGGCTTCATTCAGATCAAGATACTTCGGCTTTTTGAAAAGCTCGGTATTCTCCTTTTTTCCAACTATAGCCTTCGCCGCGCCATCCTTCCAGACAGCAAGGGTCTTCTTTTTTGCCTGAGCTTCCTCTTCGGCCTTCCTCTTTTGCGCCTCCTCAAAAAGTCTCTTCTGGCGCTCTTCCTCCTTCTTTCTCTTCTCTTCATCACGCTGCCTCAGAACTTCCCTGCGAGCCTGCTTTGCCTTGCTGAAATCCTGCGTGCCGATGGCATCCGTCTTCTGCCTGAACTGATCCCTGTATGCGTCTCCTTCTTCACGCAGCTTTCTTCTCTTGAAGCTGCAGCTTCTTTCCTTCTTGTAAAGCTCCAGGAATTCCCTGATCTTGTCAAACTCCTTCTGGGCCTTTTTTACGGCTTTTCCACCGTTGTTGATCTGACCGTTTTCGTCCGCGACGGCACCAAGCTTTCCCTTCAATCCTTCGATAATGCGGTCATAATCCTCTGTCTCCTTTGAAGACAAAAGAACATAATAGGAATGGGCCATAAGCGCTCTTCTCGCATCCATCCAGTCACGGATCTCCCGGAGGAACGCGATCTGCTTGGCCAGGCCCTCGAGATCGATCTTTGAATTCTCCATGATGGGATTAGCCTGCGAATAGAGATCCACATAGCGCTGCATCTGATCCAGATTCCTGACAAGCGTGTAATTTTGTTCCAGGTTCTTTGAGAATTCCTCGTCATTTTTGAAGCGGAAGTCTGAAAGCTTCACACCCATGAACCTTTTGAGCTCAGCATCCATCTCCTTGTTTGTCTTGGGGGCATCAATCTGAACCTTCGGGTCTGCTTTTTCAACTTCATGTATCTTTGAAAAGGTGTTGACCTCTTTCGCCCAGACCTTCTTTTTCTCCGCCTTTTTCTTTCTCTTGTATTTCTGGTTCCAGCTGAGATCCTCGTAATCCTGCGTGAAAGCAGGGCCATTGGTATTCTGATAAGCATGCTGCTTTGACTTGTAGGCCCAGAGATACGCTTTCTCGATCCGGTCCTCAAGGCTCACCTGCTTCTTTTGGGATGCTTTTTTCTTCGGCTTTTTGACATTTATTTTTTTCTCCAGGATATTCTCGAGCTTCTCCTCGCTTTGGATGAGAATGCCCTGCTCGTCTTCACCGAACACTATGTGCTCATTCTGAGATTCCTTCATCCCGGAGATGTTGAGCCGGTCCTGCTCCTGCAAAGAGGCATTACTCTCTTTCTCAAGCTCTTTCTTTTTTAATTCATCATCGATCTTTAATATGCTCTGAATATCCATAAATACCCCATCCTTTCAGATCGTTATCTTAACGAACGCACGGAATATGTAAGTCTTCCCTTCAAAAAATCCTCATTGTCCCCAAGAAGCGTCTGTGCAAACCTCTCCACATGCTCGTTCACCGCCGCGAACTGAAGGGTGATATCGGAAAGATCCTTATTTTCGCAGAGCTTCAAAAACGCGTATATGAGATAAGCCACCAATATGCCATTGCCCCTGTTCAAAAGTAATGATATCTGGTAACGGCTTTCAGCCAGACGATCAACCAGTATGCAGGAATTAAATTCCATCTCTTCCGTGTCTATTATCCCGATGCTTACAGCCGGATCGCAGGAGTCAAGGAGAAGCGTATCGCCCGTCTCCTCCCTTACAAACTGTTTGAAAAGCCTGCCAAGCCCCCCGGGCAGCTTGTCAAGTGTATAGGCCTTGATGTCCTGTCTTTCCTTTAGTTTTTTTATCTTCTTGATCTCCGGAAGCTCCAGCGCATCCTTCACAGCTATCAGCCAGACCGCGTCTCCTTCGGTCTGAAAGAATCCGTTTGAGTAAAAGAACTCATCCGCTCCATCGAGGTCCGGAGGATATGAAACGCATATGGCTTCCACCTCATCCTGAAAGGCCTCTGCAAGGAGCTGCAAAAACAAAGAGGCCACGCCTCGCCGCCTTTTTTCATGATCCACATAGAGCCACTCTATCTCAACCATTGCGCTGGTTCCGGACAAGGCCATTGCAGCCACCGCTTCATCGTCATCTCCTATCAGCCCGAGAAGGGAATATCTCGAAAAATCCATTCCCTCGGGCAGCAGCGGGAGAAAGTATTCAATGTTTTCTTTTGTTAT
>CAMVHB010000017.1 GCA_947167155.1 uncultured Lachnospiraceae bacterium
CCATGAGCGTGAATCCAAACGTCACCGAAAGAATGATATAGATCAAAAGAAAGCTGCCGCCGCCGTGCTGGGCAGCAAGATAAGGAAAGCGCCAGAGATTTCCAAGTCCCACGGCAGAGGCCGCCGCAGCAAGCACAAAACCAATCTTTGAATTGAATGAAGACCTGTCCTTCATTTCCATTTCCTTCCCATTTAAAGTGTAACCCAAAAAGTATAGCACAATGGCTTTTTCTTTCAAGTTTTCAAAAATGAACCCAGGGGACGGAGTCAAGGGTTCAAAATGAGATACAGATGCCCGATCTATGCGCCTTCCAGTCAAAAAATGGTCCCTTGACTCCGTCCCCTGGGTTCAAAAAATGGTCCCTTGACTCCGTCCCCTGGGTTCATTTGCGTAGCCCCTTGACTATTGAAGGGTTCCGTGCTAAATTCTTTCGGAATGTTTTTTAATTTATCAAAGGCTGTGAAGAGGAGCAGTACCTCTGCCGTGCAATGAAGAGAGCTGCCGGTTGCTGAAAGGCAGCGGAAGCGGCATTGGGAACTCGCCTTGGAGCCTCTGCAAGAACGGGAATTATTATTCCTCATTAGAAGCAGACGGGGACCTCCCGTAACAGAGGAAGATGAGTGCGCGCTTAAAGAAAGCGCGAATAAGAGTGGTACCGCGCAGAATTGATGATCGCCCTGCGTCTCTTAAGAAGAGGCGCAGTTTTTTTTACGTTAAAGGAGGACAAAAAATGCGAGAGATCGAGATCTGTGATGTGACGCTGAAGGAGCTTGATGTCTTAAAGAAGCTGCCTCATACCTTCAGGCAGAGGATAGAGATAGCAAAGCTTCTGGATCGTCTTGGGGTGACAGTTGTTGAGGCTACAGGCATAGAGGACCTAAAGCCCGACAGCCTCCGGATCAAGTCCATAGCCTCCTCCCTGAAAAACAGTATTCTTGCGGTTCCGGTGAGTCTTTCGGAGGAAAGCGTTGAAACTACCTATGCCGCCATGAAGGAGGCAAAGCATCCGAGACTTCAGGTGGTTGCAGGGCTGTCACCTGCAAGGATGGAATATGTTTATCATCAGAAACAGCCGAAGATGCTTGAGACTGTAAAGGCTGTCGTATCAAAGGCAAGGGAACTTACTGAGGATGTCGAGTTTGTAGCCGAGGACGCCACCAGGGCCGAAAGAACATTTCTTTATGAAGCAATAAAGACAGCGATCGATTCCGGTGCCGGCATCATCACAATATATGACAGAGCCGGAAATATGCTTCCCGACGAGTTTTTCGAATTTATCGAAACACTCAAAAAAGAGGTGCCGGAGCTTTCGAAGGTCCGCCTCGGCATCGCCTGCGACAACACCCTTCACCTTGCGTCCTCCTGCGCGCTTAAGGCCATGGAGGCGGGAGCCGATATACTGAAGGCTGCGGCATACGCGCTTAACACAATCTCACTTTCATCCATTACCGATATACTTAAGGAAAAGGGTGAGGGGATAGGACTTCATACCAAGGTTGAGACTACTTCGCTTAAAAGAGTGATAGAGCAGATAAAGTGGATCGCTGAAGGCAGCGGCGCGGGCGCGGCTTTCAATGAGGCAAACGAAGACGACAGCGAAAACGCGAAGATGGAACTTTCCGCAAATGAAGACATGGCATCTGTGATGAAGGCAGTGGAGAGACTTGGCTATGACCTTTCCGAGGAGGACAAGGTTCTCGTCTTCAAGGCCTTCACTGAGATCGCGAAGAACAAGAAAGTGATCACAAGCCGCGAGCTCGATGCCATAGTAGCTTCAGCCGCCCTCCAGGTTCCGCCGACATACACTCTTGTAAGCTATGTCATAAACAGTGGAAATCTGATAAAGGCTTCAAGCCATATGACACTTGAAAAGAACGGAACAGTGCTTGACAGCATCTGCCTCGGAGACGGTCCTATCGACGCGTCCTTCAAGGCGATCGAAGCTATCGCGGGACGGCATTTCGAACTCTATGATTTTGAGATCCAGTCCATAGCTGAAGGGCATGAGGCTATGGGAGAGACTATAGTAAAGCTCATGTCCGACGGAAAGATATATTCGGGACGCGGCATATCGACTGACGTGATAGGCTCCGGCATCAGGGCTTATATCAACGCCCTGAACAAGATAGTATATGAAGAGGAAGGAGGCGCTGTAGAATGAAGCTTTCTTTTTCAACCAGAGGCTGGGAGGATTATTCCTTCGAGGAGCTTATAAACCTTGCTGAAGAAAATGCTATGAGCGGGATCGAGATCTATGACATAAACAAGGCTCCCGCCCTTACAAAGAAAGGAGCTCCCTTTCATAAATACAATACACAGGCTACAGGAAGAACCCTCCTCGCTCATCATCTTTCAATACCCGCTCTTGACAGCTATATCGATCTTTCAAAAAAAGAGTTTGATGAGGAAGGGCTTCTTAATCTTTTTGATATCGCAGAAAGCCTTGATGTCCCCTTCGTTTGCGTTGCTGCAATGACGGAGGATGAAGAGGCTGTAAGAAATAATATCACGACCATCCTTCCTCACTTTGAAGAAGACAATGTGACTCTCCTCATCCGGACGAACGGCATCTATTCAGACACCGCAAGGCTTCGGGATCTTCTCGATAGTTTTTCAAATGATCATCTTGCGGCGCTTTGGGATGTGCATCATCCCTACAGGGACTGCAATGAGACACCCGCGGATACCATCAAGAATCTCGGGGCCTATGTCCGCCATGTACATATGAGGGATTCCGATGACAAGGAGAATTACAATCTGATCGGCGAAGGTAATATGCCAATCGACGACATCATGCGCGCTCTTTCCTCAATCGATTATCAGCTCTTCATCTCCCTTGAGTGGAAGCCATGCTGGATGGAGGACCTTCAGGAGCCCGACATTATCTTTCCGCATTTTGTAAATTACATGGAGCGCTACAGCGATTCAAAGGGAATGCGAAAGATGCGCTATTTCAACCACGACGGCAGCGGCCAGTATGTCTGGAAAAAGGATGAGCTCATCAATCTCACATTTCCGCAGCTTCTCGACAGGATGGCTGAGGAATTTCCTGATCAATATGCCTTCAAATATACGACACTTGAATACACGAGGACCTATGAGGAGTTCCGGGATGACGTGGACGCTCTTGCGGCTTCCTTCATCTCGCTTGGTGTCCGCCCCGGCGCGAAGGTTGCGATCTGGGCGACAAACGTGCCCGCGTGGTTTCTCACATTCTGGGCTGCGACGAGGATCGGTGCGGTGCTCGTGACTGTAAATACAGCATACAAGGTTCACGAACTTGAATATCTTCTCCGCCAGTCGGACACTCACACCCTTGTAATGATCGAGGGCACGAAGGATACGAATTACAAAGAGATAATAGAAACGCTCTGTCCCGAGCTTTCAAACGTAAAGCCGGGTGAGCCTCTCCATTCAAAGAGGCTTCCCTTCCTTCGGAATGTGATCACGGTAGGCTTCAGGATGCAGGGCTGCCTTACCTTTGAGGAGGCTTTTGACAGGGGCGATTCAGTTCCAAGAGAAGAGGTAAAGCGGCTTGCTTCAAAGGTGAAACCCGATGACGTCTGCAATATGCAGTATACCTCAGGTACCACGGGTTTCCCCAAGGGCGTCATGCTCACACATTACAATGTTGTGAACAACGGGAAGTGCATAGGAGACAGGATGGATCTTTCCACCGCTGACCGCATGATGCTGCAGGTGCCGATGTTCCACTGCTTTGGAATGGTGCTTTCAATGACATCCTCAATGACGCACGGCGCGACCCTCTGCCCCATGCCTTATTTTTCAGCGAAGGCTTCGCTCGCCTGCATCACGCAGGAAAAGATCACCTGCTTCAACGGCGTGCCCACGATGTTCATTGCGATGTTCAACCACCCTGATTACAAGTCGACTGATTTTTCCCATATGAGGACAGGGATAATGGCCGGGGCCGGCTGCCCTCCCGACCTTATGAAGAGGGCTGCGGATCCAAATGAAATGAACATGACCGGGATAGTGAGTGTTTACGGGCAGACAGAGTCAGCGCCCGGAACCACCATGAGCTCATGGGATGATCCCATCGATGTTCGGACCGAGACCGTCGGCTATCACTTTGCCCATGTCCAGTGCAAGATAGTGGATCCCGAAACGGGAGAGACATTGGGCGACGATCAGAACGGCGAATTTCTTTCAAAGGGCTATAATACCATGAAGGGCTATTACAAGATGCCCGAGGAGACGAAGAAGGCCATAGATCCCGACGGCTGGCTCCATACGGGAGACCTGGCCTGCCGCGACAAGAACGGAAATTACAGGATCACCGGAAGACTGAAGGATATGATAATCCGCGGCGGCGAGAACATCTACCCGAAGGAGATCGAGGAATTCATCTACACCCATCCCGATGTGCAGGATGTCCAGGTGATAGGCGTTCCCGACGAGAAATACGGGGAAGAGGCAATGGCCTGCATTATCTTAAAGAAGGACAAAGAGGTGTCGGAAGAAGCTATGCGATCCTTCATCTCGGCTTCGATCGCGGCTCACAAAGTGCCGAGATACATCAGGTTCGTTGAGTCCTTCCCGATGAACGCGGCCGGAAAGATACTGAAATACAAGATGAGAGAAGAAGCAAAAGAGTGGATAGAGGGGAAAAAATAATGAGCAATTTTGAAACTGTCGACGGAAACCATGCTGCTGCGGATACCGCTTATGACTTTACTGAGATCGCTGCGATATATCCGATAACGCCCTCATCACCGATGGCGACACTGACCGATCAGTGGGCGGCGAAGGGCAGAGAGAATATGTTCGGGCAGCAGGTAAGGCTTATCGAGATGCAGTCCGAAGCGGGCGCCATCGGCGCGGTCCATGGCTCGCTTCAGACCGGCGCGCTCACAACGACCTATACCTCGAGCCAGGGTCTCATGCTGATGATACCTACACTTTATCGAATAGCGGGAGAGCGCCTTCCCGCAGTCCTTCATGTTGCGAGCCGTACCGTGGGAACCCACGCCATGAGTATCTTCGGGGATCACTCGGATGTAATGGCCTGCAGGCAGACAGGACTTGCGCTGCTTTCATCGGGCTCTGTCCAGGAGGCGGCCGACCTTGCAGCGGTAGCGCATCTTTCCGCAGTGAAGGGAAGGATCCCCTTCATGCATTTCTTTGACGGCTTCAGGACATCTCATGAGATCACAAGGATAGAAAGACCTGATGTGAAAAAGCTGACAGCTCTGATGGATAGAGATGCTCTTGATGAGTTCAGGGCTCATGCCCTGAATCCCGAGCATCCGAGACTCAGAAATACTGTGCAGAACGGGGATGTCTACTTCCAGATCAGGGAGGCGAACAATCCCTTCTATGACGCCCTTCCCGACATAGTCGAAGACTATATGGAAAAGGTAGGAGAGGTGACGGGCAGGCATTATCATCTGTTTGACTATTACGGAGATCCTGAGGCTACGGATGTAGTGATCGCGATGGGCTCTGTTTCCGGGACTATCAGGGAGACTGTGGACCATCTCAATTCAAATTCAAAGGATGGAAAGAGATACGGTTTCGTCCAGATCCATCTTTATCGTCCGTTCAAGACAGAGGCCTTCCTTTCGGCTGTTCCAAAGACAGCAGCAAGGATTGCTGTCCTTGACCGCTGCAAGGAGATGGGAAGTATCGGAGAGCCGCTGTTTCTTGATGTTACTGCGGCAATGGTATCTGCCGGGAGAAAAGCAGATATCATAGGCGGGCGCTATGGCTTAAGTTCCAAGGATACAGACCCTGCGCAGATAGTTGCTGTATTTGAAAACCTCTCTTCAAGTGAACCCATAAGGGGCTTTACTGTCGGGATCGAGGATGATGTGACGAGAAAGAGCCTTCCCGTTCATGAAATAGAAGGCTTTGCCGACAGCGCCATCAGCTGCAAATTCTGGGGCCTCGGAGGAGACGGCACTGTCGGAGCAAACCACAATACGATAGAGATCCTGGGCGATCACGGGAATATGTATACCCAGGCTTATTTTGAATATGACGCGAAGAAGTCCTTCGGTATCACAAAGTCGCACCTTCGCATGTCAAAGAAACCGATCGAAGGCAGCTATTATGTGAAGCATGCTGATTTCCTCGCCTGCCATCACCAGAATTTCCTTCTTCAATACGACATAATTGAGGAGATAAAGGACAATGGAACGCTTCTCTTAAATACCTCATGGGATCTTGAGAAGCTTGAAAAAAAGCTTCCAAACCATGTGAAGAAGCTCCTTGCAAAAAAGAACATCAGGCTCTATACAATAGATGCGACCAGTATAGCGGAGCGCCTCGGTCTCGGGAACCATACGAATACAGTCCTTCAGGCAGCATTCTTCAAGGTTTCCGGAATGATGGAGGTTGAGAAGGCTCTCGATCTCATGAAGGATGCCGCGAGGAAGACCTATTTCACCAAGGGCGATGAGGTCGTCGCAAAGAACGTGGCGGCGATCGATGAGGGCGCAAAGGGTGTCAATGAGGTCAAGGTTTTGTCTGAGTGGGCAGACCTCGTCGATACTGACCTAAAGGACAGGATGGAGCGGGAGAAGGATCTTCCCGACGCTGTAAAGAATATCCTTTATCCCATCAACCGCCAGCACGGGGACGACCTTCCCGTATCTGCCTTCAAGGGCTATGAGGACGGAACGATCGAGCTTGGTCTTACTGCCTATGAGAAGAGAGCGATCGCGGTTTTTGTTCCCGAGTGGAATGCTGATGCCTGCATACAGTGCAACCGCTGTTCCTTCGTATGTCCCCATGCTGCGATACGTCCCTTCCTTCTTTCAGAAAAAGAAAAGGATAATGCTCCGGAAGGCTTCTATACAGCACCGCTTAAAGGAAAGCAGGCAGAGGGAAGCAACCTTTCATTCTCAATGCAGATCTCGTCCTATGACTGTACCTCCTGCGGTTCCTGCGTAAACGAGTGCCCCGTGCCTGACGGGAAAGCGCTTCATATGGTTCCCGCGCACTTTGGTGAGAAGGAGAAGGATACCTGGAACTATGCATTATCTTTGAGTGACAAGAAGGAGATCTTCGACCGCTGGACAGTGAAGGGGTCACAGTTTAGGCAGCCCCTCGTTGAATTTTCCGCTGCCTGCGCAGGCTGCGGGGAGACGCCTTATGCGAAGCTCATGACTCAGCTCTTCGGCGACCGCGTATATTGGGCAAACGGAACCGGCTGCTCACAGGCCTGGGGCGCGCCCATGCCCGGCATCCCTTATACCGTGAACAAGAGAGGCTTTGGCCCCGCGTGGACGAATTCTCTTTTTGAAAATAATGCAGAGCTTTCACTCGGTACCTTCCTCTCCGTTACCCAGCAGAGGAAGGCTGAAAAGACAAGGGTCGAGAACCTTCTTGACAGCCGTTCGGTAAGCTACAGGCTGAGGGAGGCAGCAGAGGAATGGCTTTCGAGCAATGATGATTTTGAAAGGTCCCGCGCTACATCGGACGCGCTTATAGAAGCCCTTAAAAATGAAAAGAATGAGCACAACAGCCCATTGAAAAAGGAGATCGATGAGATCCTCAAATACAAGGACCAGCTCGCGAAGAAGACCTTCTGGATGTACGGCGGCGACGGCTGGGCTTATGATATAGGCTTCGGCGGTCTCGATCACGTGATATCGCTGGGACTCAATATCAATATACTTATCATCGATACAGAGGTTTATTCAAATACCGGCGGACAGAGCTCTAAGGCTACTCCGGTGGGGGCAGTGGCGCAGTTCGCAAGCTCCGGGAAGAAGACCCGGAAGAAGGACATAGGCGCCATGCTCATGAGCTACGGGAATGTATATGTCGCTTCCGTCGCGATGGGTGCAGACCAAAACCAGCTGGTAAAGGCTATAAAGGAGGCTGAGACCTACGACGGAACCTCCGTGATAGTTGCTTACGCACCCTGCTCGGCCCATGGCATCAGGACCGGTATGGGGACGACGCAGGCCGAGATGAAGAAGGCCGTTGACGCCGGCTATTGGTTCCTTTACAGATACGACCCGAGGAAGGAGCATCCGATGACTCTTGACTCAAAGGAGCCTTCGGTCGATTATGAGGAATTCCTGGACGGCGAGACCAGATATTCCGCGCTCCGCCGCACCTTCCCCGACAATGCCGTTGACCTTTTCAAGATAGGAAGCGAGGACTCCCGCGCCCGTTATGAAAAGTACCTGAAGATGTCACAGGAGTAATAAATCTATAATAATGCTTGAAAAATTCAAAACGAAATATATAGGCGACAGGCAATTCTACAAGAGATACATACTGCTTGCGGTACCGATGATACTGCAGAGCGCCATCACGAATTTTGTCAGCCTTCTTGACAATATAATGGTGGGGCAGCTTGGAACGGAGCAGATGACGGGCGTTGCCATCGTAAACCAGCTCGTCTTCGTGTTTTTCCTTGCGGTTTTCGGAGCAGTGGCGGGACCTGGGATCTACGGTGCCCAGTTCTTCGGAAAGGGCGATCACAAGGGTCATATGCACACCTTCAGGATGAGGCTTTGGGTGATCCTTGTGATCACAGCGATAGCGATCCTGATCTTCATTTTCTTCGGGAACAACCTGATCTCGCTTTATCTTAATGATACAGGAAACGCAGATGCGCTTGAACTTACGCGGGGCTTTGCTCTTTCTTATCTTTCGATCATTCTGATAAGCCTTCCGCCATTCGCCGTTACCCAGGCCTATTCAACTGCGATCAAGGAGACCGGCCAGACTTTCATCCCGATGCTGGCAGGTCTTTTTGGCGTGGGCGTAAATGCGCTTCTTGACTGGCTTTTGATCTTCGGCATCGGACCATTTCCTGCACTCGGGGTACAGGGCGCAGCCATCGCGACCGTGATCTCAAGATTTGTAGAGACTGCCGTGGTCGTGGTCTGGGCTCATACACATCAGAAGGTGAACCGTTTCCTTCGCGGTGCTTACAAGAGTCTTCTGATCCCGGGAGATCTTTTCAAAAAGATAATGATAAAGGGCGCTCCCCTTCTCATAAACGAGATCCTCTGGGCAGCAGGAATGACGACCCTGAATCAGGTATATTCCCTTCGCGGGATAGATGTGGTCGCGGCCATCAATATCGCAAATACCATAGGAAATCTTTTCAATATCGTCTTCATACAGCTCGGGGCCTGCATCTCCATCGTGGTAGGGCAGTACCTCGGAGCCGGACAGCTCGAAAAGGCGAAGGACGCCGACAACAAGATGATATTCTTCTCAGTATTCGCCTGTGTCATCATGGCCGCCCTCATGCTTCTTGTAGGGCGTTTCTTCCCCGGTGTCTACAATACGTCGGATGAGATCAGGAACCTCGCTGTGTCCTTCATCGTGATCCAGGCGCTTGCCATGCCCTTCTGCGCCTTCAGCCACAGTTCCTATTTCACCCTCCGTTCCGGCGGGAAGACCTTTGTCACCTTCCTTTTCGACAGCGTCTTCACCTGGGGCGTAATGGTGACTACAGCCACAATACTACTCCGGTTCACCGGAATACCCATCGTCTGGGCCTATTTCATAGTCTCCTTCACAGAACTCATCAAAAATGCCATAGGCTATTTCATGGTCAAGAGCAACGTCTGGCTCAACCAGATAGTCTAACCCGCCCAACGTCCCTTTGTCCGTAGACAGGAACGGGCTGAAAAAATATAATGACTACATGATGGAAAGAAATGACCGGCTGATAAGAAAGAAGATCAAGAGATATATGCTGACGGGGGTCATGACGACTGTTGCGCTGCAGCTTGGGAATGTTGTTGACGCAATGATCGTCGGAAACCTCCTCGGGAGCATGGGAAACGGCGCCATCAATGCGTCCACGCCGTTTCTTTATATTCTGCAGGCCATGGCTATTTTGATGGGCTCAGGAGGCGCCGTCAGTATAGCCATACTTCTTGGAAAGCGCGAGATCGATTCCGCAGGAAGGGTAATGGGACTTTGCATAGTCACAAGCCTTGTCTACCCTTTGATATTCACCTGTCTGTCTCCTTTGATCGTGCCGCTCTACACGGGGCATTTTTCGGCCGCACCACAGCTTTTTGAAATGGTCAGGAGCATAACCACGGTTTATTCCCTTGGCATGCCGATAATATCCTTCGTTCTCGTGATGGCCTATCTTATAAATGTGGATAATAATCCCGGCATGGCGACAAAGCTGCATATTACTTCAAATGCCGTAAATCTCGTCCTTGACTTCATCCTGGTAAAATTCACGCCCCTTGGCATAACAGGGGCCGCGTTGTCCACTGTCATCGGGTATCTCGTGGCGGGGCTCATCTTTATCCCGCGTTATTTCAAAAGCAGCGACCGGATGGTCACTCCGGTGTTCAAGGGACTCTTTCAAAACAAATCCATTGGCCTATCCACTGTAAAGAACGGCTTTCCGAATCTTGCCTACCTCGTAATGACAGTGATCAGCGTTTCGATCCTCAATTCAAATATAATTAAGTTTCTCGGAGACTCTTATTTTTCAGCCTATTCAGTCACGGCAAATACCCAGCTCATAGTCCAGATGTTTCTGAACGGTGTTTCATCCACCATTGCCTCGGTAGCCGGCGTGCTCTTCGGAGAAAAGGATTTCTTTGGAATGCGGCGGGTATTTTCGCGCGTGTTGAAGATCGCCCTGCTCATCAGCCTGATCATAATGGCAGTCTTCCTGATAGTCCCGCAGGGCGTGGCGGCGCTTTACGGCTTTGACAATGATAATGTAAGAGCAGAACTCCTGACCGGGATCCGCCTCTTTTCAATGAGCTTCGTCTTCTTCTCATTGAACGCGCTGACCCAGAACTATTACAGGACGATCGGTCAGACCTTCCTTTCAACGATAAGCAGCGTCTTCCAGCTCCTTTTGCTGAAGATCCCGCTGATGTTTGCTTTCATGCATATCTTCGGCTTTACGGGGCTTTTTGCTGCTATAATAATGAGCGAGCTTTTGGCCTTTATCATCGTAAATATTTTGAGGCTTATCATGCAGCATATGGGAAAGGTCCCGCAAAAGGGCTTTCTCGCGATTCCGGAAAAGAACGAAGGAGCGATCTTGGATATTTCGATTTCCGGCAGTGACAAAGAGGCGGTTTTGGTTTCAGAAAGGATAATAGACTACTGCCGAAAGGACGGGGTATCAGATAGCAACGCGCAGACTCTTGGGTTAGCAGCAGAGGAGCTCATCGACAATATCGCAAGACACGGCTACAAAGAATTTTCGGAAAAGGATATAGATGTCTGCCTTTCCAAGACAGACGGAAAATATTATCTTCGGCTTCGTGACGACGGGATGCCCTTTGACCCTGTTGCCTATGTACCTGAGGAAGGCGAAGAAACTGAGTTTGGGGGACTTAAGATGCTAAAGAGCATGGGCGTAAAAATGAATTACATCCGCGCACTTGATCTTAACAATACAGTCATTGAAATTGGTATTTGAAACGACAGGAGGGGAAAATGCAGGAATACGTAAGGCTTCTTTTGGAAGCAGGGGAAAATTTTTCTGAGAATCCGGCTCTGATCGATCATGGGGGAGAGAGGATCACGGATTACAAGACCTTTTCATTATTCATGAAAAAGGCCGCTTCGTGGATATACAAAAAAGGGCTCACGGAAAGGTCCTTCATCCCGGTGAGGCTTGAGTCCTCGATGGAGTATGCGGCGTGCGTGTGCGGGATCTGGCTTTCCGGGCATATCGCAGTTCCGATGGGGGCTTCCTTTCCACAGGAGCGAGTCAAATACATATGCTTAAACTGCGAGGCTCCCTTCGTAATAGATGAGGATGCCGTTAAAGAGATAATGGAGCAGGAGCCCCTTGATATATCGGTATTTCCTGAATCAAAGGACAGTGACACCGCGCTGTTACTCTATACCTCAGGCTCGACCGGAATGCCGAAGGGCATACTTCATACCTTTGAGGGCCTCCTCAACAACCAGAGGATGGGGAACAGGCCCGTATATGAGACAGGACAGGTCTGGGCCATGGGCGCCCCCTTCTATTTCGTCGCGTCAGTGGCAATCTACAAGGTGCTTACCATGGGAGGCGCCGTGCATCTCCTTGATGAAGAGACGATGCGAGACGTTTTAAAGCTTGAGGATTATTATGCCGCCCATCATATTACGGTCGGCTTCATAAGCCCGTCGGTCCTTTCAAATTTCCACAGCCGTGACGAGTCCTTAAAGCTTGTCATGACAGGAAGCGAAAGGCTTACGGGGCAGTGCAGCCGGGAAGGCTACAAGCTCTTCAACAATTACGGGATGAGCGAGACCATGGGAACGGTCTGCTCCTTCCTCGTGGACAAGCCCTATGATACAACTCCGGTCGGGATACCACCTGAAACCTCCACATGGGCCCTTCTTGATGATAATATGGATCCGGTCCCGGATGGGGAAGAGGGAGAATACTGTACAAAGGGACCTTATACCACAGGATATTTCAAGGATCCCGAGGCTACCGAAAAGCTCTTCAGAGGCGGCTGGCTTCATACAGGTGATATCTTAAAAAAGCTTCCCGACGGAAACCTCGTCTATATCAACAGAAAGGACTGGATGGTCAAGATCAACGGGCAGCGCGTTGAGCCCGGTGAGATCGAAAACGTCCTTCGTGCACTTCCCGGAATTTCAGGAGCTGTTGTGAAGGCAGTCAAGGGAGCGGGAGGACAGGTCGTTCTTTGCGCTTATTACACCGGAGAGAGCTTTTCTGATGATGAGCTTTCTGAGAAGCTTTCCGAAAAGCTTGCGCCCTACATGGTGCCCGGTTTCTTTACCCATCTTGAAAAATTCCCTATAAATCAAAACGGAAAGATAGACAGAAAGAATCTTCCGGAGCCTGATATCATGAGCAGGAGGGCAGAATATGCGCCTCCAAAGAACGACACGGAGTCCATGCTCTGCCGGGCTTTTGAGGATGCACTTTCGGCGAGCCAGGTCGGAAGAGATGATGATTTCTTTTCCATGGGCGGCGACAGCATAAGGGTAATGAAGCTTATCACAGCCTGCCCTGAGCTTGACCTTACAAGTAAACAGGTCTACGCATTAAGGACTCCCGCGAAGATAGCGGAGGAATGCATCAAAAAAGGCTCTTCGAAAGTGAGGGAAAAGAAGGAGAGATACCCCCTTTCATCCTCACAGCTTGGTATCTATATCGAATCCATGAACCGGGACGGGGAGGCGGTTTACAACAATCCTATCCTCCTTCGGCTTTCCGATTCGATCGATATGGAAAAGCTGGCACGCGCCTGCGAGGCAGTGGTGGCGGCCCATCCCTTCATCAAGCTTTCACTTGAAACCGACGAAAACGGGGATCCGATCCAGATAAGACGGGACGACGAACCTTACAGCCAGAAAATTGAGCGGCTTTCAGAAAAGGAATTCGAGGAGATCAAACCGACTCTTCAAAAGCCCTTCAGACTCCTTTCCGACAAGCTTTTCAGGATCCGCCTTTTTGAAGTCGGTGAAAAGAAATATCTCTTTACGGATCTTCATCATATTATCTTTGACGGATCTTCAATGCTTGTAATGATAAAGGATCTTGAAAGGGCCTATCTTGGCGGAGAGCTTGAGAATGAAACCTACAGCGGCTTTGAAGTTGCGGAGGACGAGAAGGAGAAGAGGGAGGAGTTTTACGAAGAGGCGAAAAAATGGTACCTTGACACCTTCGCCGGAGTAGAGGCTGAGAGCCTTCCGATCCCTGACAAAAATGAAAAAGAAATGTCATTTGGGGTAAGAACCCTTGATCTTGCACTTGAAGCGTCTGAGGTTGAAGCACTTTGTCAAAGGTGCGCTGTCACTGAGAATATTTATGCGACCGCGGCTTTCGGGCTTTTGCTGGGGCTTTACGCGGGAATGAATGAAGCACTGTTTACTACGATCTACAACGGCCGGGATTCTCTTCGAACAAGGCGTACGATCGGAATGCTCGTAAAGACACTTCCTGTATACAGCCGCTTTGAAAAGGATGAAGAGGTAAGGGATTATCTTCAAAAGGCAAGGGAGCAGATGCTTTCCTGCATGAACAATGACATCTATCCCTTCTCTGAGCTTTCGGCACAGACCGGTATCACAAGCCGGCTCCTCTTTGTATATCAGGGAGATGTGCTAAGTGTCGGCGGCTTTGCGGGGGAGCCTGTGGAGCGGATCCCCTTGATGGACAATGCCACCGGGGAGTTTCTTGCCATTCAGATGTATAAGCAGGACGGCACATACAATGTCCGTGCTGAATACAGGAGCGACATGTATTCGGAGGAATTTGTCGATATCATCCTCCGGAGCTTTGAAACGGTCCTTAAGAAGATGCTTTTGGCAGAGACTGTTGGAGAGATCTCAATCTCAAGCTACATTGAGCTTGAAAGGCTGCATGAGCTGAACCGGACTGAGACTGACTACGACAGGTCAAAGTCCGTGGTCGATCTCTTCAGGGAGGCAGCAGGAAAATATCCCGGCAATATAGCTGTCATCTATGAGAATAAGGAATGCACATACGAAGAGGTTGACAGGATTTCAGACAACATAGCCGCTTTCATTGAAAAGCAGGGACTGGGGCGGGGAGACGTTGTATCGATCCTGATCCCAAGAGGTATATATCAGGCGATCGCCTCTCTTGGAGCGCTCAAGGCAGGCTGTGCCTATCAGCCGCTTGACGCCACCTATCCGCCGGAGCGGCTGAACTTCATGATAGAGGATGCTTCGGCAAAGCTTCTCATTACAACAGAGGAACTTTCCGGTCTCGCAAACAAATATGACGGAAAGAGGCTGACGCTTAATGAGATCGAAAGTCTTCCGGATGGAAAGCCCAAAAACGATCCGGCGCCCGAAGACACCTTTATCCTTCTTTATACTTCCGGCAGCACCGGAGTTCCGAAGGGCGTGAGGCTTACTCACAAAAACCTTGTCTGCTTCATAAACTGGTATACAAAATTTTACGAGCTTTCGGAAAAGGACAGGGTCGGGCAATATGCGTCATACGGGTTTGACGCCTGCATGATGGATATGTATCCGGCGCTCTCGGCGGGGGCAGCGGTCTGCATCGTTCCGGAGGAAATGAGGCTCGACCTCAATGCCATGAATGATTATTTCATAAAGCACCGCGTCAGCCTTTCCTTCATGACGACCCAGGTGGGGCGGCAGTTTGCGACGGAAATGGAAAATCCTTTTCTTCGCGCGATCTCGGTCGGCGGAGAAAAGCTTGCGTCGATGGAGCCGCCGAAGGGAGTCAATTTCTATAATCTCTACGGACCTACGGAATGCACCATTCTTGCGACAATTTATCCCGTAACAAAAAGGGAGGATAATATCGCGATAGGACATCCCCTCTCGGATGTGAAATGCTATGTGGTCGATCCCTTCGGACATCTGCTTCCTCCGGGAGCCCTGGGCGAGCTTGTTATCGCTGGACCTCATGTCGGGGCGGGTTATCTCAACAGGCCGGAAAAGACGGCTGAGGTATTTATCAAAAATCCTTTTGACGGCGGGGAATATGAGCATGCCTACAGGACCGGCGATATAGTACGCTATCGGACTGACGGTGAGATAGAATTCATCGGAAGAAGGGACGGACAGGTGAAGATCCACGGCTTCCGTATCGAGCTTTCAGAAGTCGAAGCTGTGATAAGAGACTATCCGGGGATCAAGGACGCCTGCGTTGTCGCAAAGGATCTTGGAGCGGACGGAAAGGCAGTAGCCGCATACTTTGTCGCGGATGAGACCATTTCGCCCAAAGATATCTCAGAGTTCATAAGGGAAAGAAAACCGCCCTACATGGTGCCTTCTTCCATCATGCAGATTGATAGAATTCCCTTGAATCAGAACGGAAAGGTAAACAAAAAGGCGCTTCCGGAGCCCGTTATCGAGGCCGCCGAGGAGGAAAGTACTCATGTGGACAATGTCCTCGAGAAGGAACTGAAAAAGATAATAGGCGAGGCGCTCAATATGGAAGAGCCTCCGCTCAATACAGCACTCGAATACCTGGGCTTTACAAGCCTTTCCATGATCAGGCTCTCAACAAGGCTTTTCAAGGGCTTTGGCGTCAATATCCCCGTAAAAGAGATGAAGGATAAGACCATTACGGATATTGAAAATCTCATCCTTTCAGAGTGGATCAAAGGACAGGGCGCAGGAGCGAAAGAGCAGAAAGAGGCAGATATAAAGAACTCGCCGCTTTCCGCTTCACAGAGCGGGATCTATGTGGACTGCATGAGAAATCCCGATCTTACTACCTACAATATCCCGTCAGTTCTCACTTTCGCGGCAGAAACAGAGCCCAAAGACCTGATACAGGGACTTGGCAGCATATTGAAAGCTCACCCTTCGGTATTTGTGCATTTTGATATCATCGACAATCAGGTCATGGCTATACGGGATGAGGTCAGCCTTCCTGAGATCCCTGTGCTTACAATGAGTAAGGAGGAATGCAAAGCATTCCGTGAAGGCTTTGTAAAGCCCTTCCATCTGAACAGGGGACCGCTGTTTGATTTCGCGGTTGTAAAGACGCCTGAATGTGTGAAGCTTTTTACCGATTTCCATCATCTCGTATTTGACGGCTTTTCAATGAGCGTGTTTTTGAAGGAGCTGGGAAAGTATCTTAAAAACGGCGGCGAGCTTGAAGCAGAGGGGGCTTCATATTTCACCTATGTCAGGAATCAGAAGGAAATGCTCTCTTCCGACGCAGGGGCTTCTTATGAAAAATATTTTGAAGAGCTGCTGTCAGACTTTGAATCAACTACAGAGCTGCCCGCGGATCTAAGAAACGAAAGTGCGGATGGAAACAAGCGCTTCTCGTATATGGATATCGATGAGTCCCTGACAAGGGCATTCTGTAAGACACCCGGGATCGATGAGCCGGGGCTCTTCCTTGCAGCGCTTGATTATACTCTTGCAAGGCTTTCAGGCTCCGAGAATGTTTATATCACAACTATTTCAAGCGGAAGATCGGATGTCCGTTTTTCAGAGACATTTGGAATGTTTGTAAATACTCTTCCCCTTGCTGCAAAGCTTTCGGGTGGAAGCGTTGTTGACTTCGTAAGGGAGGTGTCTTCGGGGCTGACAAATGCCATAGCCCATGAGAATTATCCATTCGCAGATATAGCCGCCAAATGGGGCTTTAACGCAAATGTGATGTATGAATATCAAAGGGGTGTGGTTGAAAAGCCTGATATCCCGGGGCTTTCCTCGGTAGAGGGGATAGAGTCGGGAAAGAGCAAATTCGGTATCACTGTAAGGATAATTGATAAAAATGGAAAAGCAGCAATAGAGGTTGAATACAATGACGCCCTGTATTCAAAAGAGGCTATCGAGGAATTCTTAAAGTCCTACTCTATTGTGATCGAAAAATTTGAGGCATCCGGCCGTGACAAACTTCGCAGCATCACGCTTCTTGACAGTGAAAGAGAAGAAGAGCTTTTGGGCTTCCGGGAGAGGCCAAAGAAAGCGGAAATCTCGGATGATGTGCTCTTTCATTCAGGAATTGAACGCTTTGCAGGCATTACTCCTGAAAAGCCCGCTATTCTTGCCTGTGACGGAGATTACACCTACAAAGAGCTTGATGAGAACGCAAACCGCGTTGCAAATGCTCTTATCAAGAGGGGCGTAAACAGAGGCAACAGGGTGGTGCTCCTTCTTCCGAGGACCGCAAGGGTATTCTTCGCGCTCTACGGCGTTTTAAAGGCGGGCGGCGCCTATATCCCCTGCGATCCGACTTATCCCACGGAGAGGATCAAGCATATCATCGATGACTCAAATGCAGCGCTTGTAATAACTGACTCGACCAGACTTTCCCGTTTTTCCGAGAGACCGGTGGTTGACATAGAGGAACTGCTCAAGGAGGAGAACAATAAGAAGCCGGATGTAAAGATAACGCCCGACGACCTTGCCTACCTCATCTACACATCGGGCTCAACCGGAAAGCCAAAGGGCGTTATGCTGCGGCACAGAGGCATTGTAAATTATGTCACCGATCACAAAGAAAATATCCTCGTGCATGGAATGGTTGAAAGAGGTCATGTCATTACGGCAGTGACGACATTATCTTTTGACTTTTCGATAAAGGAATGGGGCGCGCCACTATTTAACGGTCTCACCCTTTCCTTTGCATCGGATGATGAAACAAATGATGCGCTTCGTCTTGCGGCGAGGATGAAGAGGACGGGGACCGATATTTTCAGCTCGACTCCGTCAAGACTCCTTACACTGATGGAATCACAGGACTTCAGAGAGGCGCTTTCAAACTGCGTTGTCGTAATAAACGGCGGCGAGAAATATCCGGAGCAGCTTCTTAAGCTTTTGAAGGAGAAGAAGGACAGGCTCATATTCAATACCTACGGGCCAACGGAGACGACTGTTTCTTCAAACACGCAGGAGCTTTCCGGCTATGATACTGTAAATGTGGGACGCCCGCTTCCCGGAGTGTGTGAGTTCATCGTAGATTCTGACGGAAACGAATTGCCCTGCAATGTGACAGGAGAGCTCTATATAGGCGGGATCGGCGTTGCGGCAGGCTATAATGATCTGCCGGAGATGACAGCTGAGAAATTTGTAGACTATAAGGGGGTCCGGATATACAAGTCCGGCGATTTCGCGCGCTGGACGAAGAAAGGCGATGTCGAGATCCTCGGGCGAAAGGACAATCAGATCAAGCTCCGAGGCCTTCGTATAGAGCTTGATGAAGTGGAGGCGGTCCTTTCGTCACAGCCCGGAATTGAACGTTCCGCGATAAAGATCGAAAAGATAAACGGCATTGAGCATCTCTGCGCCTGGTTTACAGCGGATCATCAGGTCGATATCGGAGAACTCAAAAAAGAGCTTTCAAAGACGCTTACGAATTACATGGTGCCGACTGCCTACATGCAGCTTGATGAAATGCCCTATACTCCAAACGGCAAGCTTGACTTAAAGAACCTGCCGGTCCCTGAGCTTTATCGATCAAGTAACAGCGAGGCCGCCGAAAATGAGACAGAGAAGGTCTTTTGCGACATCTTCGGAAGGCTCCTTCATGTGGAAAATGTCGGTGCGACCGAAAACTTCTTTGAGCTTGGCGGTACCTCACTTCTTGTTACAAATGTGGTCATCGAGGCGGGAAATGCAGGCTATACGATCGCATTCTCCGATGTATTTGACAATCCCACTCCAAGAGCCCTGGCATTGATCGCAGGCGGTACTTCAGAAGGAAAAGGCACGGGCGCTTCCGGGGATTTTGACAGTGAGATCACAGATTATGACTACGGAAGGATAGATGAGCTCCTTCAGAAAAATACTCTTTCAGGCTTTAAGGCAGGAAGCATGAGAGAGCTTGGAAACGTGCTTCTGACCGGGGCTACCGGGTATCTCGGGATCCATATCCTGCACGAACTGATCGAGAACGAGAGCCATGATAATAAGATATATTGCCTTCTCCGTTCACAGAAGGATCTGACTGCGGCAGACAAGCTCCTTCGACTTTATTTCTATTATTTTGATAAAAACCTTGAAGAGCTCCTCAATGAGAGGATATTCGTTGTGGAAGGGGATGTTACGGATCCCTCCGTCCTTGATGGTCTTTTGGACAGGGAGATAGACACCGTAATAAACTGCGCGGCCGTTGTAAGGCACTTTGCGAGCGGCACCCAGATTGAGGACGTAAACGTTGGCGGGGCTGTAAATCTCATAGATTTCTGCCTTAAGAAAAATGCGGCCCTGATCCAGACCTCTACAATGAGTGTTGTAAGCTCGGCTTATAAGGACAGCATACCGGAGGGCTTTTTGCCTGACGAGAAGAGCCTATACTTTGACCAGCTTCTTGAAAACAAATATATTCATTCAAAGTTCCTTGCGGAGCGCGCAGTGCTTGAGGCGGTGGCAGAAAAAGGGCTTCGGGGAAAGATAATGCGCTACGGCAATCTTGCGGCAAGGCACAGTGACGGGGAATTTCAGATCAATTTCTCGACAAACTCTGCCATGGGAAGACTCAAAGCCTTTGTAATGCTTGGTTGCGCCGCCTTTGAACAGCTTGATACGACAATGGAGTTTTCTCCGATAGACGCGGTGGCAAGGGCTACGGTCGCGCTTTCAAAGACTCCGGAGACTTGCACGCTTTTCCATGTTTTCAACAACCAGAATATCTCAATGGAGGGCATCTTCAGCGAGCTCAACAATCTCGGGTATGAAATTGACTATGTTGAAAGAGAGGAATATGCAAAAGCCTTTCAAGCGGCCCAGAATGATCCCAAGAGGGCGGCGTCTCTTACAAGCATAATGGCTTATATGCATTCCCCCGGAGGTCGGGAAACGGTAAGGCTTACGCGGCAGTGCGAATATACGATGCAGGTGCTCTATCGGCTGAAGTTCGCATGGCCGGTCACAACCTGGGATTATATTGAACGGTTTGTATCGACACTCAGCGGGCTTGGATTTTTTGAAGAGGAGGATATTTAAACATGACTATCGAAAAGACAATTGACGGAACAGAAGCTACGCTTGCAATAGAAGGATGGCTTGACACGAATGCGGCGCCTGAGCTTCTTAAAGCGCTTGATGAGCTTGAATCTGACACGGAGAGTCTGGTACTTGATCTGAGCAAACTTGAATATATCTCTTCATCCGGGGTAAGAGGGATAGTTTCCGCATACAAGAAGATGAACGGGGCGCTTAAAGTAAGAGGTGCTGCTCCCGGCATCATGAGCATATTCAAGGCCACAGGGATCGACAAAAAGCTGAGCTTTGAATAAAAAGGAGGTTTTACTGCCATGGGGGGAAAGAAGAAGCCGAGAATATCATTGTTGGCGCGCTCAGCGCTCTTTTTCCTGCTGACACTTTTTCTCTCCCTTCTGGTAGGACTGCTTTTTGCAAGAAAGTATGTATTCGAAGATGCCATTTCGCGCAGCTACGCGATCTCCGCGGGAGCGACAACCGCGGCAATGACCTCCCTTGGTTCAGCGGATGGCTTTTATGAACTCTTTTCCGATGAGGAATACAGGGAAAGCATACACAAAACCTTCCATTTCATTTGCGAAAAGACCGAAACGGATGTGCTTTATCTTAATACCGTCGATGAGAACCAAAAAAGACATTATATAGTCGCCGCCGCCAAGGATGATTATACTGATGAGCTTATGCAGGATACGATAAGCTTCGACATGATAGACGAAGAAGAGCTTTATCCCGCTGAAGTCCGCGTTCTGGAAGGAAAATCGGACGGCGAGCATGAATTTTATCATACTGACAGTGGCTATATGTGCATGTTCGTGCGTCCCGTCAGTTCACAGGGGAAGATCATTGCCTTCGTAGGTGCTTCTTATGACATGGATGATATCCTTGAAGAGTCGAAGCGTAACCTTTATTTCATCGCGGGGCTTGTGATCCTTGTTTTCTCGATCGCCCTGATAAGCTCGCTCATCCTTATGCGAAAGTCCATCTTTGTTCCGGTCAGATCCCTTTCCGACAGGATGCGTTCGTTTACCCAGGATATTGACAGCCACGTACCAAAGAGGAAGACCATCTTTTCGGATGAGATCACCGATATGGAAAGCTCATTTTACGAGATGACCGAGAATATGCGTGAGTACGTTGGTGAGATCAAGACTCTCACTTCTGACAAGGTGCAGGTCGAGACCCAGCTCGACGTGGCAAGGAGGATACAGAGCGGCCTTATTCCAATGGAGCACTTTGTACTTGGGGACGGCTGCGAGATCTATGGTATTGAGAAGCCTGCTAGAGCGGTAGGCGGGGACTTTTACGATATCTTTCGACTTGATTCTGACAGGATATGTGTCGTAGTCGGAGATATTTCAGGGAAGGGCGTATCGGCAGCCTTGTTCATGGTAATGGTAAAGACCGGGATCAGGGAGAATATAAAGGGTGGACGTTCCCTTGCTGAGACCTTCTCCTCCCTCAATCGGGAGATCTGTTTTTCAAACCCTGAGACTATGTTCGCTACAGTGGCTGTCATGATCCTTGATACAAAGACAGGAGTGCTCAAGTATTTGAACGGAGGACACGAACTTCCGCTATTACTCTCAAAGAATGCTGATTATCTTGAACTTGACGCTGGCTGCGCTCTCGGACTCTTTGATGACGCGAAGGCCGGGGAAAAAGAGATAAGGCTTTCTGATGGAGAGGGACTTCTTATTTTCACGGATGGTGTGACTGAAGCCGTTGATGATGAAAGAAAGCAGTTTGGGAAAGACCGCCTAAAGGAACTTGCAGGAAATTATCATTCAAAGCACGGGGAGCGGTATGACTGCGAAGGACTCATAAAGGATATAAAGTCGGGCTTGAGAGACTTCTGTAAAGAGGCGGAGCAGTTTGATGACATTACCTGCGCAGTACTCATCTACCGCGGCAACGAAAAGGAGAGAAGAAGACTTACAATGGATCTTGCCTCTTCACTTCCGGTGATCAGGGACACGATCTTTGGCTGCATCAGTGATGAGGAGAGGGCAAAGACTATCATTCTCGTTTGCGAGGAGATATTTACAAATATTGTTAATTACTCCGGGGCAAAGGAAGTGAGCTTCTACTGCGAGCGCACAGAGGAGATCTTCGCCGTATCGTTCTTCGACGACGGGATGCCCTTCGACCCTGTAACCGTGAATCTCCGCGACAAGACCTTTGAAGAGCTCGACACCGGCGGCATGGGCATCAAACTCGCCCGGATGAACACAAAAGAGATGGTCTACAACCGCATAGACAACACAAACCAGCTGGTCCTCAGGTTCTTGTCCAACGATTCTAATCGCAATTGAGTTTTCGGCGAAAACATATTATACTGTCTTCGTGTGGCACTTTTCAATTGGAAAGTGACACAGTGAGTATTTGTCTTCATTTCGGTTCTTTCGGAGCTTTTATGAATAATGATGAAATGAATCTCAAGCTGGAAGAGATCATGGGACTTCCTCAGGAGGAGCTTCGGCACAGGCTGATCGAAGCCATGGGACGCATAGATTTTCTCATGACTCATGATATGCAGCTTCAGATGAATAATGTTCGCTACGGCGCAAAGGTCCTTTCCCGTCTTGTTGAAACAAAGGAGATCAAGGATTACAATGTCTGCTTCTTCAATATCAGGAACATGGCAGGCATCAATGCTATAGCCGGTCGTGATGCGGGAACAGCAGTAATGAAGGATTTCGTCGGAGGGATAGAATTCTTTCTTTCCGGTCAGGAGACCCTCTTTCGCATGGGCGGCGACAATTTCACGATCATCATCAAGAGGGAAAAGATGGAACAGTTCCTGAAGATGATAAAGGGCACAAAGATCCTGGTTCCGGGAACCGATGGAGAGTACGTCCTTGTTTCTGCTGTTGCGGGGATCTATGAGTGCGATGAGAGGACGAGTGTTGATGATGCCATGGACAATGCCCATGACACAATGAACATCGCAAAGTTTGCGCGCCATGTATCTTATCTCTATTTCAACAAGGAGATATCCTCCATCATCATGAATATAAAGAGGGTGGAGAATGTCTTTCCCGAGGCTTTGAAGAATGGTGAGTTCGAGGCCTATTATCAGCCCAAGGTGGATATTGAAACCAACAAACTTACAGGCGCGGAGGCTCTCTGCCGCTGGGTTCGTCCTGACGGGGTGCTTCCTCCCGGAGCATTCATTTCCGTTCTTGAGAGGAGCAGGAGGATCTGCAAGCTTGACATGTATATGCTTGAGCGGGTATGCAGGGATCTTCGTTCCTGGATCGACGCGGGTATATCTGTGGTTCCGATCTCCACCAATTTCTCAAGGATGAATCTGAAGACGCCTGACATCGTGCCTTCGATCATAAGCGTGATAGATGAGTATCAGATACCTCACGATCTAGTCTCGATCGAGGTCACGGAGACCAAAGAGGATGAGGAATTCGAGAAGCTGAAGGACTTTGTTGAGGAGCTTCTTTCAGACGGGATCAAGGTGTCCGTTGATGATTTTGGTACCGGCTATTCCTCGATGACGACGATCAGGGACATTCACTTTTCCGAGATGAAGATCGACAGGAGCTTCTTCCTTTACAATGACGAGACGGAGGACAGAAACCTCGTGATGGTCCGTCATGTCATCAGGATGGCGCAGGAACTCTCCATGTCCTGTATCGCCGAGGGCGCCGAATCGATAGAGCATATCGCACTTTTAAAGAGCATGGGCTGTCGTTTTGTCCAGGGTTATTTCTACGACAGGCCGCTTCCTGAGAATGAATTTTTAAAGAGACTTAAAGAGCCTTATTATAGATAATGTACCAATCAGTATTTCAAAAATGAACGGAGGGGAAAATGTCTGGTATCAGTAAAGACGCAAAGATCTGCATCATTGGCGGCGGTCCGGCAGGGCTTTCCGCGGGTATGTATCTCGAGCAGAAGGGCTATGAGAATTATACCATCCTTGAGAAGGAGGACCATGTAGGCGGAAAGTGCCACAGTCCCGAGTACGAGGGGAGACGCTATGAGATGGGGGCTATTATGGGCGTGCCTTCCTATTACGCAGTCCACGACATAGAGGAGTTCTGCGGGATCACTCATGACGGTCCGAAGCTGAATCGAAATTACAAGGACGCATCAGGAAAGGTCATCGATCCTTTTGATCCCAAGAAGAATCCGCTCAAGGTTCCCCATCTTCTCAAGATGAGAAATCAGATGAAAAAATTCGCGGAGATACTTGAGACAAAGTACAAGGGCTATGATGTGAACGGACACCGCGGAGTTTCGGAAGGACGCTATGATGGATATGCAGTCACACCCGAGAGGGAGAAGGTGAGCGGGACAAACGAGAATCTGAAGGATCTCGCCCTTCCTTTCAATGAATTCTGCAAGATCAACGGAGTAGAGCTTGTTCAGGATATCTGGATCGGACCGTTTACGGCCTTCGGTTACGGATATTTTGACGAGATCCCTGCGGCCTATGTTCTCAAATATCTTGATTTCCAGACCACGATGAATTTCGTGAACGTAAACCTCTGGACATGGAAGGACGGAACGCAGTCTATATATGAGGCTTTGAATGCAAAGCTGAAGAACCCCGCCCGACTGAATTCCGACATCACAAAGGTAGAGAGAAAGGGCGGAAAGGTTCTTGTCACCGTAAACGGCAAGGTGGAGAAATACGACAAGATCATCGTGACAGCACCTCTTCAGTTTTTGCCTGATTATTTTGACGCAACAGAGAAGGAAAAGGAGCTTTTCTCAAAGATAGACTATGAGCGCTATGATGTGCTTGCATTTACGACGAAGCCAGAGGATCATCCCGAGATATCTTATTATATATTCGACAACATGGATCCCGCGCGCTACGGACATCTCATGGTTTATTACAGGAGATGGAGGGATGACGATTCCCAGATGATCACAACTTACGCTCTGAGAAATCACACGGGTGATCCCGAGATTCCTTACGATGATTGCAAAAACACGGTCCTCGAGGATCTGAAGACAATGAAGAATCCCGCGGAAACTGTGCATTACGAGAGAGACTGGTATTATTTCCCTCATGTCGATTCAAAGACCTATGCATCGGGCTGGTATGAGAAGGTCGAGGGAATGCAGGGCGAGAATGATACCTATTACGCAGGAGAGGTGATGTCCTTCGGCGATATGGACGAGACCTGCGAATATTCAAGAGAACTTGTTGAAAGGTTCTTCTGAATCAGGAATAAATGATAGCGGGGCGGTCCCATGAAAACGGGACCGCCTTTTCATTACGAAGTGAGGGGGCAATACCTGTATCAAGAGGAAAAAGATAATGCAAAAAAAGCCAACGCTCTTTGTCGTCGGAGACAGCACCGTGAGCGCATTTTCGGACAATTATTATATGCCAAGAGTAGGATTCGGAGAGGGGCTTAAATATTTTTTTGATGAGAACATAAGGATAGAAAATCTTGCGGTATCCGGCACGAGCTCAAAGAGTTTTCGCTCCCACAAAAACTATCAGGCTTTTTTGAACGGCATAAGCGCCGGAGATCATCTCATCATAGGCTTCGGACACAATGATGAAAAAAGAGGTGCTGTCACCTTTACGGATCCCAAAGGAGATTTCAGACAAGAAGGCTCTTTTGCACAAAGCCTCTTTGAGGGGTATATCAAACCCGCTTCCGACAAGGGGCTTGGCATAGTCCTTGTTACACCGATAGTAAGGCGTGATGAGTCGCTTTCCTATGCCGGGGAAAAAGTGCATGTTACTTCTGACGGAGACTATGCTGAGGCGATAAGAAGGCTTTCCTCTGATCTTGAAAGAGAGCTTTCGCTCTTTGTTTTCGTCTGTGACCTCACAAGAGAAACGCGCGTTCTTTCCCTCAAAGTTGGAAATGACACCCTTCTCATGCATGCGCGAACCGGGAAAAGAGAGATATCCTGCGATGACACCCATACGAACCTCTTCGGCGCAGTGGTCAATGCTTATCTTATCGCGGAGGATATAAAAAAAGCCGGCATCCTGCTTTCATTATATTTGAAAAAGGAATATGATGACCCGCTTTCCAAAACTTCATATTGGGTGGAGAGGTCCGTAAACCGTTATTATAAAGAGCCTGTGTATGAATGTCCCCGTGAGCTGTCCGATTTCTGGCCGCCCTTTTTGGATCAAAACCAAAACAGATGGTATGCCAGCGTTTTTGGTGATATAAATGACGGCGATTGCAAAAATGCGAAATCCTTTTCCTTTTCAGGGGAAGGCGGGAGGATGCAAATCGGTTCCGGTCTTGACAGGATAAACGGAAAGATCACGGAAAAAAGCGACGGGCTTGCTATGTATTTTCTGAGGCTCCCGGTGGACCAAAGCTTTTGTCTGAAAGCCGTGATAAGGCTTGATTCGTACAATACCGCCAAAGGTCCGGCAGATTCGGCAGCCTTCGGCGCGATGGTGCGGGATGATATTTATATCAATAAGGCAAGCGGCGAACTCCTGGGGGATTTTGTTGCAGCCGGTATCCTCTTTGATCACGCACACCAAAAAGGCGCCAATACCTTTGCGAGACGCAGCGGTCGCCTTGTATTTGAAGGGGGAGAACTGAATGAGGCACCTCGTGAAGGGGATGAGCTTTCCGTTTGTATTGAATCAACAACAGACGGCTACAGGGCAACGATCGAAGGATACAGTCCCGTTTCAACGGGCTATGATTTCAAACTCACAGCAATAGATCCGGACTATGTATATATTGGCTTTTTCGCAGCACGTAGTGTTTCAATAACCGTATCTGACATCATTTTGAAGGAGACATGAAAATGGACGACAAAAAGGAAATCTTTTTTGTATTCAATCCCATTGCGGGAAAGGGGAAGGTAAAGGCTTTACTTACCGATATCCTTGAAGTCTTTGCGCGTGGTGGCTATCAGGTCACTGTTCGTCCGACCCTTGAAAAGGGCGATGCCGAGAAAGCAGCAAGAGAGCTTGATACAGAACGCTTCGGGCTTATTGCTGTAGCAGGAGGAGACGGCACTCTCGATGAAGTAGTGAAGGGGATCATGCAAAGGGAGGATGGAGCCAAGATCACCATTGGTTATATGCCGGCCGGCTCTACAAATGATTTCGCTGCAAGCCACGGGATGCCGTCTGATCTTTCCGAAGCCGCGAAGGTCATCATAAACGGAAGGACCGAGAGCTACGACATTGGTATGTTTAATGATTCAAACTACTTTGTCTATGTTTCGGCTTTTGGAAATTTCACCCATATTTCCTATGATACTCCCCAGAATATGAAAAATATCTTCGGTCACGCAGCCTACATGATGAGGGTCGTTCCGGAGCTTCTGCAGTTCAACAAGATAAAGCCTTATCACATAAAGGCGACTTGCGACGGAAAAGAATATGAGGGCGACTATGCTCTTGGGATGATCACGAATACAAAGTCTGTCGGCGGCTTTTCAGGAGTGCTCGGTGACAATGTCGATATGCAGGACGGACTTTTTGAGGTGACACTGATCAGGATGCCCAAAGGACCCTTTGATGTGAATACGATCATTACCAAGCTTCTTGCCGGAGACCTCAATAATGAATATATGGAGCATTTTCAGGCTTCAGAGATAATCATGCATTCCGAGCCCGCCATTAATTTTTCTCTGGACGGAGAGTTCGGGGGAGAGTGCTGTGATGTGAAGCTTTCGGTTCTAAAGAGAAAGCTGTTGATCCGTGTGCCCGACATCGAAAAAAAATTGTGAAGTCTGAAAACTGAGGAGTTGTTGAGATCAAAGAAATGAACGGTGACTGGTATCAGGTAGATAATGTCGCAAATGTCTTTCTTGCGACCATGGTAAAGAGGGACACGCGTTCTCTTCGGGTGAGCGTTACCCTGAAGGAGGACATAATAAAAGATGTCCTTCAGGAGGCTGCCGAAGAGACGGCTCGCCAACGCCCGCAGATAAATGTAAAGATCCACAGAGGACTTTTCTGGCACTATATGGAGGAGGTGTCTCTGAAGCCCGTTGTTGAAGAGGAGAGGAGACGTGTCTGCCCGAAGCTTTATGAAAGGTATAATGAGACAGGGCTTCATTATCTCATCAGTTTTTACAAAAAGAGGATCAACTTTGACATGCTTCATGTCCTTGGAGACGGGTACGGCGCGATCGATTTTGTAAATCTTTTGCTCTTTAATTATCTTAAAAGGGTGCATCCGACTGAGCTCTCGACTCTTGATTACGGCGCAGGTCCGTTAAAGGGAAAGCTTTCCGAAAACAGTTTTGATAATATTGAAGCAGAGGCAGGAAAGACAAAGGTAGATATAAAGCCCGCCTTCCGGGAGTTTTCACCGAAACTTCCTTTTGACCAGCTCCAGTTTATCGAGGTTCAGATGCCTTCAAAAGAGATAATCTCCCGCGCAAAAGCTCTTGATGTTACAGTCACGAGCCTTCTCGGTTCAGCGCTCGTGATGGCTCTCATAGATAATATGCCTCTTGCCGTGAAAAAAATGCCTGTCAGCATTGAGATGCCGGTAAACCTCAGAAGTTTTTATCCATCGGAATCCATCAGGAATTTCTTCAGCGACATTAAGTATTCCCGCGTGCCTACAGGAGATGAAAGCCTTCAGGAGCTTTCAAAGGAATATGATCTTTCGCTAAAGGAAAATCTCACACCTGAAAAGATATCTGCCCAGATAGCGCAGATTCAGGCTTTTCAGAAAAATGGCGTCATCCGTGCAGTGCCCCTCTTTTTGAAGCAGGGCGCCCTTCGGTTCTTTTCCTTCCTTACAAATTCCGGCGCCTCCGCTGTGCTTTCAAATCTCGGGCGTGTGTCATTGCCTAAAGAGATGGAAGGCTTTGTTGATTATTACAGTATGTACTGCAGCTCTCACAATCTGTTTTTCTGCGTAAATTCTTTTGGGGACAAGCTTGTGATAGGTATCACGAACCCTTATACACAGACTGACGTGATCAGGGATTTTGTCAGGACTTTTTCGCATGACGGCGTTCCTGTCAAAGTCTATGCTACGGGGGTGATCCGCTGATGAGAAGATGTGAAAAATGCGAGATCTCAGTCGGAAACGGCGCAAAAAAATGTCCTCTCTGCGGGAGCAAGCTCAAAGGCTTTGATGATGAAAAAGAAAGGTTCTTTCCTTTTGTAAAAAAGGAGAGGAAGTGCTTTATCTTTTACAAGGTTGAGCATATTTTGTTCTGGATCGCCTTTCTTTCGATCATCCTGTTCACCCTCATACTTGATTACAGGAGCTTTTTCGGCAAAAGCTTCCTGGTGCTTCTATGGCTCATCATAGGCGAGGTCACTTTTACAAGTATCTGGAGATCTCATGATTATGTCCCGGGGATAATATTTCGCTGTGCAGTCGCAGGAATGCTGGCTTTGGGACTAAGCTCCTTATGGTATGCCGCTGTGATTCCGATCATACCAAGCCCGCTCATACCGCTCATCATTTTGAATTTTATCGCAGCGCTCGGCGGAAGGGACACGAATGTTGTCGTATGCTTCACCGTAAATCTTGCTGCGATCGTTTTTTCATGGATCGTTGTTGTCCTGATACTCAGGGATACTCATATATTGATCTGGCAGATAAGCTTTTTGACAGGCATCGTGACACTTGCCGGTATCTTTGTCTTTAGGGGGCGTACACTTTTTGACGAGCTCAAAAAAAGGCTGCATATGTAGGGTGGCTTCATGAGAAACACGGTTTTCGGAATAGTCGCCCATGTGGATGCAGGAAAAACTACACTTTCTGAACAGCTTCTTTTCAGGGGCGGCACCGTCCGGCAGGCGGGAAGAGTCGACAAGGGTACAAGCTTTCTTGACAATAATGAAATAGAGCGTGAGCGCGGCATTACTGTTTTTTCAAAGCAGGCAAGGCTCGTGCTTGATGGTCGCCCTTTTACGCTGCTTGATACCCCGGGGCACTCGGATCTCACCGGGGAAGCTGAAAGCGTCATGTCAGTCCTCGACGCTGCGATCCTCATCATATCCGCATCAAGCGGTGTCAATTCCCATACTGAATTTCTGATGAAGCTCCTTTTGCGATATCAGGTTCCGGTCATTATTTTTGTGAACAAGACTGATCTCATCTCATTTGACCGGGAAAGGCTTTTTTCCGACATCAGACAAAGGCTTGGAGAAGGATGCATTGAGGCAGATCTCCTTTACAAAAAAGAGACTGCAGAGGACCTTGCACTCCTTGATGAAGAGATGCTGGGAGATTATCTTGAGAATGGAAGTCTTCCCGATGGCTCAATAGAAAAGCTGTTTCTTTCGGGAAAGCTGAATCCTGTGTATTATGGGTCGGCGCTTAAGAATGAAGGGATAGATGAGCTTTGCGGAGGTCTTGTTTCGCTCACTTTAACTCTTTGCAGCGAAGACAAAAGCCGGTCTCCTTTTTCAGCCCGTGTCTTTTCAATTGAGAAAAGCGACCGTCGCCTTACCGTTATGAAGATAATGAGCGGAGTTCTGAAGGTCAGGGAGCCGGTCAATACAGGAGATGGTGATTCTCCTGAAAAGGTAACGGAGATCCGGCTTTATTCCGGAGTGAAATACGAAAATGTCGGCGAAGCTTTTCCGGGCGATATCGTATCAGTCCTGGGACTTGAGAATACCTATGCCGGTCAGGGTCTTGGAGCCTTAAACAAGGACATCAGGCCTCTTTACACAGCTATGATGCGAATGAGGCTGGTCCCGGATCCCTCCATTGACAAAAACGAGTTTGAGAATGCGCTTTCCATTCTTTCGGAAGAAGAGCCCTATCTTGAGATAGAAGCAGACAGGGAAAGGGGAGATTTCCATCTCTCTGTATCGGGAGCGCTTCAGGAGGAAATAATAAAGTCTCATTTTTCTGACCGCTTCAACATGAAGGTCGATCTTTTGAATGAGAGACCTGTATATGCGGAGACTATCAGGGGAAGGGTAGAAGGAGTGGGGCATTATGAACCACTGCGTCACTATGCGGAGGTTCATCTTTTGATAAGCGAAGGAGAGCGGGGCAGCGGAGTTTTGATAGATTCGGATTGTCCTTTCGATGTCCTTGAAAAGACATATCAGCGGCAGGTCATGGATACCCTTTTCCTTCTTGAAAGGACAAAAGGCCTTCGCGGTGTCCTTACCGGTTCCCGTCTTACAGACGTAAAGGTAACACTCGTTTCCGGGAAGAGCCATGTGAAGCACACAGAACCCGGGGATTTCAGGGAGGCTACGATAAGGGCTCTTCGGCACGGTCTGATGCGGGCTGAAAATGTTTTGCTTGAGCCCCTGCTTTCTTTTTCAATGAAGATTCCTCACGACCTTGTCGGAAGGGCTCTTAATGATATCAATAATGTGAGGGGCGTTTCGGAGCCGCCCGTACAGGCGAATGATGGCGGGAGTACTTTCATAACGGGAACGATCCCTGCCGCGGAGCTTCATGATTATCAAAAGGAATTTTCCTCTTTTACAAGAGGCGAGGGGAGCCTTGAAATAACGCCCCTCGGCTTCGGCGAACTTGAAGAACCGGAATCAGTGATCGAAAGTTTTTCCTATGATCCTGAGCGGGATCTTATGAATCCGGCCGGATCCATCTTCTGCTCCCACGGCGCAGGGGTCTATGTGTCATGGGATGAAGTGGAAGAGCAGATGCACCTTCCGTACGTATATCCGGTGAAAAGCAGATCCCGTTTTTCTGCTTCCGGCTTATCGGGAAAAAACGCCACGGAAAGCCGCGATATAAAATCCATCATGGATGGGCTGTTGCGGAGCGCAAACCAGAAAGAAAAGCCCAGAGGGCGGGAACGTGACATTGAAAAGAAAAGAAAGAGAGAAAACGAGCTAAAGTTAAAGCGCGCGCTTGATGAGAAAAAGAGACCCTATGAAGGAAAGGAAAGGGTAGAGATCCCTCTTTTGGTAAAGAGCGATCTCCTTCTTGTTGACGGCTACAACATCATCTTTTCCTGGGATGAATTAAAAGACTTGGCCTCAGTCAGCATAGACGCGGCAAGAGGAAGGCTCAATGATATACTTTCGAATTATTCGGCATTCACTTGCTGTGAGACTATCGTGGTCTATGACGCCTATCTTTTGGAAGATCATGGCACCGAGATCCTGAAGTACAACAATATTCATATCGTCTTCACTGCGACCGCCGAGACAGCTGACCAGTATATAGAAAAGACGGCGATCAAAAGGAAAAAGGACTCAACGATCCGCGTTGCGACAAGCGACTTGGTGGAGCGCATGATAGTTCTCTCTCAGGGCGCCACGGTCATATCGGCAGAAAATTTCCGCAGCATGATAGACGCCGCGGAAAGAGAGATAAGAGAAAAACTGTGATACGATCATCCTTCAGTGCTTTTTTTTGAAGACTCCGAAGATACCGCACTGAGCGAGGATTCCGGCTAATGCAAGAACGATAGTAAATATGGTCTTTGTCGTGTTGGTGAAATTGAAGAACCCTGCCGCAGCTCCGGCAAGGAGTACTGCTCCGTGGACCGCCGAGATTATGATCACAACCGGTTTTTCAAAGATCACTGCGATGATCGCAACCGCCAGTCCTATGAGGATTGAAATGATTAGGGGCGAGGTCAGGTTCAGGGAAGGGAAGAGGCCTGACGCCCCCGAAAGAGCCAGGTTTGCAGCCCTTGACAGAGGCTCCATCAGGTAGGTGGAAAAGACAGGGATAGCGACTATTCCGGAGCCCGTGAAGAAGCATAGAACAAAGAGACCAACCTTTTTCAGTACACCGAAAAGTATCGCAAGTCCTATCGCAAAGACCAGCATCAGAATAAAAAGGAGCTGCGGGGCAAAGAATAATGCGATAAGAGCACCGACGACAGCACCTATCAGAAGTCCGCAGATCACGAGACCTACACGAAACCACCAGTAACCGAAGAAACAGTTAAGTATTCCGATAACTATCGTAATTATGGTGACTACGAGAAAAGGGATTGACATTTATTTATCTCCTGTTCATTCGCTTTTTCACATCAACCTATAGGATAAACTTGTTCTTCTTTCTCTGCAAGCAAAAGCATTAATGACAAAAAAACAATTCAAGACAATTGCTATTTAACACCAAAACCGCTATACTTATCGGCGTAGTGCTTTTTGTAATCCTTAACCTTCTTAAAAAAGAACGGAGGACTGTGTCCATGGGTATCAAATCATTAGTAATGCTCGACAACGAGCAGATGAAAAACTTGAAGGTCGAAAAGAAATTCGGACATACCTTCAAGCGCATCTACACCTATCTTTTTATCGTGATCGCATTGCTTCTTGCAACGACGGTCGTAACCTTCATCGGTCTCAACAGCATGACCAACAACTATTATCAGCAGAACACCTACCAGGGACTTCTTCGTATCCACAACCAGAACTTCGGAAAATCGGCATGGATGGCTGTTGCTACGAAGGATGCTGCGACCCGTCAGGAGGAGATCGAGGAATTCGATGTCACGATGATCAACAACCTGAAGGATGATGTAGCAAATCTGAAGAAATACCGCGGTGAGACGCCTCTTGTCAAGGCTCTTGATCAGGATGTTCAGACTCTGGATCGTCTGGGAAGCGAGCTCGTTGAGATGTTCAATGAGGGCACAGAGCTTGCCGACGGACAGCTTGACAATTTTGACGAGCTCTATGCAAAGATGCATGAAGAGGTTCGTCCGGCAGTTGCCGACGCGGTTCAGAATGCCCGCCAGATGACAGTGAATGTTACAACCGAGATGACCAGGATGTCACTTATCATCAGGATCGTATTCTTTGTAATGATAGGACTTTCGGTCGTATTCCTTCTTCTTCTTATCATATTCATGAGAAATGCGCAGAAGCAGCTCACTCACAGCGTCGTGACGCCGGTGAACGAGGTTGCGAAGGTTGCGGAGATGATGTCAAAGGGTCAGCTCGATGTGAATGTTTCTTATGACGCCGAGGACGAGCTTGGAACTCTTGCGAGGGATATGGAAAAATCGACGCTGGTTTCAAAGCGTATCGTCGACGACATCTCGCTCTCACTTGACAGCATCGCTTCCGGTGACTTCACTGTCGGAGCTGCAAATCCCGAGCTTTATCTTGGAAATTACAGCCCGATCAGGGATGCGATGGATACCATCACGAACCGTCTCTCCAATACGATGAATGATGTCAGAGAGGCGACAGACAGAGTTTCACAGGGCGCGTCCAATATGTCTGAAGGCTCCAATGAACTTGCGGAAGGCGCTACAGATCAGGCAGCCGCTGTCGAAGAGCTTACAGCATCAGTCGCTACAGTCACAGAGCATACGGAGCAGCTTGCATCCACCTCTCAGAAGGGTGTTGAGATGTCCATGAACGCTCAGCAGGAAGCGACAAAGGGTGCGGAAAAGATGGATCAGGTTACAGAGGCTATGAGCAGGATCACGGCTTCCTCAAAGGAGATCGCAGAGGTCGCAAGCTCCATCGAGGAGATCGCTTCACAGACCAAGCTCCTTGCTCTCAATGCTTCGATAGAGGCAGCCCGCGCAGGAGAAAGCGGTCGTGGCTTCGCAGTCGTCGCCGAGGAGATCGGAGAGCTTGCGATGCAGAGTAATGAGGCGGTACAGCGTACACATGAACTTGTTGATACGGCTCTTAATGAGATCGACAAAGGAAATGCAATAGTGAAGGAAACACAGGAGGTTCTCCTTCAGGTTACGGATGCGGTAAACAGCCTGGCAGAAATGATGAGAGAGGCCGGCTCCATGGCAAACGAGCAGGCACAGAGCATGAGGGAGATCAACGGTGGTATCGAGCAGATCTCCGGAGTTATCCAGAACAACTCGGCTACTGCGCAGGAGAGTTCGGCGGTTTCAAACGAGCTTACAGAGCAGTCTCACTCGCTGCATGACCTTGTATCCCAGTTCAAGGTGAGATAAAAAATCAATGAAGCACCGGCGGAGTTTTTGCTCCGCCGGATTTTTTTGTGCTATTAATTAAAAAAAAATAATTAACCATCTTGCACACATTGGGTGAATTGGTTAGAATACATCCATTGTTTATTACTTTTTCTTTTTTTAAAAAAATTTTGGAGGTGTGGTTTGGCTGCAAATGTTGATCTTGCGCTTGAAGAGGAAAAGAAAGCGTTCAAGGATTACCTTTTAACAAAAAATGTTTCCGGTAAATCTGCAAATGTCGCTGTATCAAAAGCTTTTGGGATCTGGAAGCTGAAGGACAGGGAGACCTTTGAAGGACTCATGAAGTCCGAGAACTTTGAAAAGGATGCGAAAGAGCTTTTGGTTGAGATCTATGACGGGAACCGGAAGAAGGCTGCAGCATATTATTCCGAGCTGAGAAGATATTATATATATTATCTTGAGAAAAAGGGACTTCCCATTCCGAGTGAGATGCAGAAGACAAAGCCCGGCAGAAAGCCCGGCACAAAGATGGCTTCGAAAAAGGCAACCACAAAGGCGGCAGCAAAGAAGAAGCCCGGCAGGAAGCCCGGCACAAAAAATGCTGCGAAAAAGGAGACAACAAAGGCAGCTGAAAAGAAAAAGCCCGGCAGAAAGCCTGCAGCAGGAAAGACCCAGGCCGGAGCGGCTGTGAAGCCGGCTTCGAAGAAGACATCAGCAAAGAAAACAACTGCAAAGAAGACAGCAGGAAGAAGACCGGCAACAAAGACAGCAGCAAAAGCCTCCGTAAGAAGTACTGCATCAAATTCGAGCGCTGCACTTGTTAAGGCTATTAATGAGCTGAACAAGACACTCGCACCGATCGCGAAGCTTGCACAGAAGCTTAAATGATCATAACTTCTTTTTTTCGCGCACGGGATTTCCTGTGCGCGATTTTTGTATCTTTAGGATAGGATTTTTTTGGAGTATTATTTATGAAAGCAAGGGAAGTAGGACAGGGAAAGACAGCGGAAAATGAGGAGTTTGCAGAGGCGCTTTCCCGGCCGTTCAAGGAAATCGGAAGTGTAAATGACATTGTTGCCCCTGAGATAGACGAAGACGCTGAGGGCTGGGCGAGGCTTGTTGGATTAAAACAGAGCGGAGAGCCCGTTGAAGTCCATGTGAAGGAAGCGGTTAAGGCAGGCGTCACCACAACGCTGGAAGGCATCAGGGGCTTCATTCCGGCATCAGGTCTTTCATTATCCTATGTTGAGGAGGAGAACCTCAAGGACTATGTCGGGAGAACTCTCACTGTCAGAGTTGTCACCGCAGACAAGGCAGCAAACAAACTGGTGCTGTCGGCAAGAGAATTGCTGAAGGAAAAGGCTGCGGCAGAAAAGGCAGAAAAGGTGAAGAGCGTTGAAGTCGGGCAGGTGTTATACGGGAAAGTTTCCTCCATCAAGGATTACGGAGCCTTCATAGATCTTCCTGACGGGCTTTCGGGACTTCTTCATATTTCCGAGGTTTCGGAAAAAAGGATCACGCGGCTTGATAAGGTCCTCTCTGTCGGGCAGGAAGTCAGGGTAAAGGTGAAGGGGATCAAGGATTCAAAGATATCCCTTTCCATGAAGGATTTTGAGGAAGAGGACAGAGAAGAGGCACGGGAGGAGCTCTCTCATTATGACGGCGGAGGAGAGCTCACGACTTCATTTGGCGATCTGTTAAAGGGGTTGAAGATATAAATAAAACTGGAGGATGATATTTATGAAAGTCAGAATTGGGATATTGGGGTACGGAAATCTTGGAAGAGGTGTTGAGAAGGCGGTGCTTGCCAATTCGGATGAGGAGCTTGTCGGGGTATTTACCCGTCGTGATCCGTCTACAGTAAAGACTGCTTCAGGTGTAAAGGCTTTTTCAGCAGATGAGCTGCCCGACCTTCGGGACAAACTCGACGTGCTTGTACTCTGCGGCGGCTCGGCAACGGACCTTCCGAAGATGACCCCCGTTTATGCCGAAATGTTCAATGTTGTTGACAGCTTTGATACCCATGCAAAGATCCCGGAGCATTTCAAGAATGTTGATTCTGCCTGCAAAAGAGGACAGAAGACGGCTGTGATCTCGGCGGGCTGGGATCCCGGGCTTTTCTCTCTCGCAAGGCTATATTCAAAAAGCATCCTTCCGGTTGGGAATGATTATACCTTCTGGGGGCGCGGGGTAAGCCAGGGACATAGTGACGCCATCAGGAGAATAGAAGGAGTCCTTGACGCAAGACAGTATACTGTTCCCGTTCCCGAATCGCTTGAAAAGGTAAGGAAGGGTGAAAATCCCACGCTTACTACGAGACAGAAGCATACGAGAGAGTGCTATGTGGTCGTTGAAGAGGGGGCGGACAAGGCAAGGATCGAAAAAGAGATAAAGAATATGCCGAATTATTTTTCGGATTATGATACTACTGTAAATTTCATAAGTCAGCAGGAGCTTGACTCTGAGCACAAGGGACTTCCCCACGGAGGCTCTGTCATCTATTCCGGAAGCACGGGAGAGAACAACCACGTGATAGAATTTTCACTGAAGCTTGATTCAAATCCTGAATTTACAGGCTCTGTCCTCGCAGCGGTGGCACGGGCGGTTTTTTCGATGAACAGCGAGGGTATCGTTGGGGCAAAGACCATGTTTGATATCGCGCCGGCTTATCTTTCACCTCTTTCAGGTGAGGAGCTGCGGGCACATTTCCTGTAAATAAAGAAGGAGCAGTATTTTGACTTTCACATATCCTGCAGTTGTACGGAAAAAAGATGACGGGAGTTTCGAAGGGCACTTTCCCGATCTTATGATGTGCGATTTCAAGGGGGAGGATCTCAACTCGGCCCTTGATGACGCCAGAGATTCCATGTATGAATGGATCAGGGTAGAGCTTCAGGAGGAGGAAGAGCCTGATCTTCCCGCGGCGACTCCTGACAGCGAAATTTCAATAAATGAGGGGGAAGCATTGCATCATATCAGCATTCATTACAGGTTCCACGAGGGCTGGGATGAGTAGCTGAAAATTTGTTGGTTTATTTTTGAGAGCTTCTTTTACGAAAGGTTTTTGAAATGTCGTTTACCTGGCTTATCTTCCTGCTTTTATTCCTTCCGGTCTTCATGATAGTTTATCTCATCATGCCGGATACGAAGAAAAGGAATATAGTCCTCTTTGTATTTTCGCTCATATTCTATCTTTTTGGCGGACTGAAATATCTGATACTCATACTTTTCATGGGGTTTCTCGGTTACCTTTTCGGAAGGCTCATTGGCGCAAATGTAAGAGAGTCAAAATCCACCGCGAAGTTTTATCTCGTTCTTTCGGTAATAATATTCATCGCGGTTCTCTGTATCTTCAAATACACGGATTTCATTCTCGGAAACCTTGGGAAAGTATTTGATAATGTTGAGCCGCTCAATATCGTTCTTCCGCTTGGGATATCTTTTTATGTATTCAAGCTCATTTCCTATGTGGCTGATGTTTACAGGGAAGATGTTCTGCCCGAGAAGAGCCTTCTCATATTCTTTACATATATAATGACCTTCCATCAGGTGCTTCAGGGTCCTATCGTCAGATACAAGGACATGAGGACGGACCTTCACAAGAGGTCTGTAAGAAGAGAGGCACTTGCAAGCGGGCTCTTTCGTTTTGTGATAGGGCTTTTCAAGAAGGCAGTGCTTGCGGATTACTGCGGAACCCTTGCGTCAACCCTCGCACCCATGAATGAAAACATCGCGAATTCCCCAACTCTTGGTATATGGCTTGGGGCAATTCTCTTTTCGGTGCAGCTCTACCTTGATTTCTCGGCATATTCAGATATGGCGATCGCGCTTGGAACGATGTGCGGTTTCCATTATCCTGAAAACTTCAATTTCCCCTATGCTGCAATTTCAGTCAGGGATTTCTGGAGGCGTTGGCATATCTCGCTCTCCACTTTCTTCAGGGATTATGTCTACATACCGCTTGGCGGATCAAAGTGCTCAAGTGCAAGGACGACACTGAACCTCCTTGTTGTCTGGGCTCTGACAGGCTTCTGGCACGGTGCGGGATGGAATTTCATCCTTTGGGGACTCTATTATTTCGTATTTATAGTGATAGAAAATGCTGTAAGGAAACGGCAAAGTGCGCCCAAAAAGGATACAGGCGGTCCTCATATACTCGGGAGGATATATGCGCTATTGGTAATTAATTTCGGCTGGGTGCTTTTCAGATTCACGGATTTTTCAGTACTCGGTACCGCAATAAAGGGCCTTTTTGGTGGAACTGCCGCAAAAGCAGGATTTACCTCATTTACAGTTGCAACGACGGTGCAGAACAATATATTTTTCATAATATTTGCGCTGCTCTTCTCGACGCCGCTCTTTAAAAAGATCGATGATGCCTTTGTAAGAGCGCGGGATCAGGGAAGAGTACCTTATGCAGTGTTCTACCTGGTAAGGGCAGGGATTGCGGCGGTATGCCTCGTGTTGTCTATAGTAGCTATAGCCGGAGGGACGTTTCAAGCCTTTTTGTACAATACATTTTAGGAGCGGTCGGCGGAACACGTGCTTGTACTCGCGGGAAGACGGTCGGCGCAACACTTGCTGGTACTCGCGGGGACACTATATCAGGTATCATTTGGGGATCAGGACCCGCTGCGTA
>CAMVHB010000018.1 GCA_947167155.1 uncultured Lachnospiraceae bacterium
TAAAAATGGCCTTGTTCTTGCCGCGGAGAACCTTTGCGATCTCGCTTGAAAGCCTTCCGAGAGTCTTGTCGGCAGCGTCAACCACATACCACTTTCTCTCGACTTCGGCCGGATTCGGCATAAATGTTTCCATAATATATAATCCTCCGAAATTTCATCGTTTAACTGCAATCACCCGCGGAAAATGTCCGGTAATCCGCAAGCTTTGACATTATATTAAAACGCTCCTTCAAAGTCAAGATAATAATACATCCCATCGCAAATTGATGTATACTTATGCAGTAAAAAACCAATTTCACCCGGAGGAAGAAAAATGGAATTCCCGACAAAATGGTTTGATGACGAGGAACGCTGCGGCTTTCTTGTTCCTTCAATGATGAAGCGCGCCTGGGCCGCAGAGCTTGAGGTACTCGAGGTCGTGCGCACTCTCTGCAGGGAGCACGACATCCCCTGGTATGCCACAGGAGGGACTCTACTTGGTGCGATAAGGCACAAGGGCTTCATCCCCTGGGATGACGATATCGATATCTATATGCTGAGGGATGATTATGACAGGTTCATTGAAGCAGCATCAGACGAGCTTCCGACGGGCTTCGTGCTCTCGGGCATTTATGGAAAAGACAAACGCCTTTGGGCCGCAAATGACATGCAGCAGGCGCGCGTCATAGCGGATGAAGAGTATTTCAACCTCCCCCGCTTCATGACTTATTTTCACGGCTTTCCTTATATGCGTGTCGGGATCGACATCTTCCCCTATTCCTTCATACCGAAGGAAAAGGATGAGCAATACCGGCTTTTCAAGGTCTATTATGCCTTAAACTTCACCGCGGCAAATCTTTCGCTATACAGAAAAGATAATATATTAAGACAAAGACTTCGTGAGCTTGAAAAATATGTGGACACAAAATTCCCCGATACTGATGATGATATAGTGCTTGCCCATGCCCTTCGCTATGCGGCTGACAAATGGATCTCGGTCGTAAAGAGGGAGGATGCTGATGCGGCAGTAAACGCCATGTATATCACGGTGCCGGATGACTACAAGGATTACAAGGCAATAAAGGGGCGTCCCTTAGAATGGCATAGAAGCGTTTCGTATCTTCCCTTTGAGACCACTACTATGTGCTGCCCGGTTGAATACGAAAAGACTGTGATCGACTCTGTAGGTCCCGATTATATGACGCCCATCATGTTTTCGGGAGACCACGAATATCCCTTCTACAAAAAACAGGAAGCCGCCCTTCGGCAGCTTCTTGATGAATCCGGTGTCACTGTTTCAATAGACGAGTTTAGCAAAAACTGGCATATGATGAACGGCGGGCATTGAAAAGAGCCCCGGAACAACAGTCATTATCAAAGCGAGTTCAAAAGTCCCGTGATCCCTTCCTCCTTGAACACCGATCTGTAATATGAAAGCTGCTCAGAGATAATGGCATCGATCGCCTTCATCCCGAGAAGCTCCACTCCCGCCTTGTCGTCAGTCAGGATATTCCCGGAGCTTTGATAGGGTGTGAGCCCGGGGGCTATCCTTTTCATGAAAGAAGAGAGTTCTTTGTTTGAAACATCGAGTATATCAGCGTTTCCGCTATCACCCCTGAAATCCCCTGATATTATGCCTTTCACGGTCTCATTCACTGAAGATGAAGCAGTGGCAAAGAGTTCCCTGTTCGTCCACCCGTTCACATCGGTCATATAGATATAGGGGAAGACCTGCGCTATCGTATCCCCGAGATACTGATTGATTCCGGCCTGCCCGTCAGTATCGGAGCGCATGTTCATATTCACGACCATTACCCCGTTTTCCTTGAGATGACTTTTCACGAGACGGAAAAATTCAACCGAGCTCATATGAAAGGGAATTGTAATATCCTGATAAGCATCGACCAGTATGCAGTCATATTTCTGATCGGTGAAGTTCAAGAAACTTCTTCCGTCCATCTCATATATTTCAGAATCAAGCGGCAGATCGAAGAATTCATAGGAAAGATCGATTATCCCTTTGTCTATCTCAACTCCGACTGTCTTTGAATTGGGGAAATATTTCATGCAGTTCGACTGAAAGGTTCCCGTTCCGTTTCCGAGGACAAGAATGTCGCCACGGCTTTCCTCCTTCAGTCCCGAAAGTACCGGTCCCAAAGCCGCGTAATCATAATACATCCCGGAAAGCCCGGGCTTTTTCATCTTAAGACTCTGGACGGAAAAGAGCACGTTTGTTGCGAAGACCGTCTTCTCATCGTCCTCTTTCACCTGAAGATAATTGTAAACCGACTCGCCTTCATATGCGAGGCTCTTCTCCCAGAAGGCAAAGGATGAGTTGTTTCCGGCTATCATGAAAACTACGAAAAGGACGATCGCTATCACGACCTTTATTATATTTTTCTTTTTCTTCTCTGACTTCTCCCTGAATTTGCTGAAATAATAAATGAGCGCGACCACGAGAAGGAGCCCCGAGAAAATGAGGAAGGTAGCTGCCGTTCCTGCCGCAGGTATGGTCACGAAGGTCGGAAGGAAGGTACCGATTATCGAGCCTATGGTATTTGCAGCGCCGAGGGTTCCGACGACCTTGCCGTTGTCCTCAAGCGAATCAGTTGTATATTTGACAAGGGAAGGCGTCACCGTCCCGAGCAGAAAGAGCGGAAATACAAAGATAATGAAGCAGGACAGAAAAGCCGCTATCACAAGGAAACCCTTTGCAGCAGTGAGGAACAGAAGTCCCGAAACAAGGAGTATCACAAGCTTTCCAAGGAGAGGTATCGCGGCGATCCAGACAGCTGCCAGAAGAAGCCTGCCGTAAAGTCTGTCGGGATTTTTGTCCTTATCCGCCATACGCCCGCCGTACACATTTCCAAGAGCCATGGCGATCATTATAGTCCCGATTATTATCGTCCAGACTATCTGAGATGAGGAAAAATAAGGAGCCAGGAGGCGGCTTGCGCCAAGCTCTACGGCCATCACGGAGATGCCCGCGATGAATTCAGTCATGTAAAGATAAAATCTGTTCTTCAAAATTCCGTTCATTGCTCATTGCCTTTCAGTTCTATTTTTTCAAGTGTAAGTCCTTTTGCCGGAGCTGTAGGTCCGGCCAGATTTCTGTTTTTGCCGTCGAGGATCTCGGCGACATATGAGGGCGCAAATTTTTTTGCCCCGACCTCGATAAGTGTTCCCGCTATTATCCTGACCATGTTATATAAAAAGCCGTTTCCCCTGACCCTTATCACTATCTCGTCCGAAACCCTCTTCACATCGCAGGAGAAGATTGTCCTCACGAATGAAGAAACACATGCCTTTTCCGACGCGAAGGACGAAAAATCATGCTCCCCCAAAAGATATGAGGCTCCTTCATTCATAAGCTTTTCATCAAGCGCCCTGTGGTAATGATGCGTAAACCTTGTCCTTAAGGGATCATCAAATTCCGTATTCAATATCCTGTAGATATAGGTCTTTTCGCTCTTCTGATATCTTGGATGAAAGCCGCTTTGTACCTCTCTTGAAGCGATCACCCTGATATCGGATGGCAGCCTTGTATTCATGGCGTAGGAGACCTTTTCTGCCGGAAAGGCTTTTTCATCATCTATATCATATACAAAGAGATTTCCCTTCGCGTGAACCCCTGAATCGGTACGGCTCGCGCCATCTGTCCTGACATCAATACCATATATCGAAAAAAGCGCTTTATTCAGTTCCTCTTCTATCGTAATGCCATTATCCTGTATCTGCGACCCGCAGTAGGAAGTTCCGTCATAAGAAACCGTAAGAAGAACCCTCAAAGATACTGTCCTCCTTTAATATTCCGCAGACATGAACGTAAGCCCCTTCGCCTCAGCCGTAGGTCCCGCAAGGCTCCTGTCCTTTGCTTCAAGTATCGCCTGAACCTTTGCAGGTTCAATTTTTTTGTACCCGACCTCTATCAGCGTACCCACGATTATTCTCACCATATGCTGCAGAAACCCGCTTCCCTTGATATTGATATATACATAGCCCTTGCTCCTTCTGATATCAAGTCTTTCTATGTTTCTGACAGTAGACTTTTTCATCTTCGGGTTTCCGCAGAAGCTCTTGAAATCGTGCTCGCCCAAAAGGCACTCTGCAGCCTCCTGCATAAGAGAAACATCAAGCGCACTGTCGAGCCTCAGATAATACTTCCTGTTGAAGACCGGTTTCACCGGTCCGTCAAAGATGGTATAAAGATAACTCCTCGACTTCGCATTATATCTCGCATGGAACCTGTCGCTGCACTCGTCCACTGAATTTACGGCAATATCATCCGAAAGATACCGGTTAAGATAATCCCTTATCTCATCACAGTCCATGCCTTTTGCATCCATATGGACATTTGCGACCATTGCGCGGGCATGAACACCGGCGTCGGTTCTCCCGGCGCCGGTAACTTCAATCTCCGTCCCCGTCATCCTCGAAAGCACATTTTCAAGCTTTCCCTGAACCGTGTCCTTGCCGGGCTGTCTTTCCCAGCCGAAGAGACGGGTACCGTCATATGCGATCTTTAATCTGTAATTCTTTACTGCCATTGAAAGCGCTTATTCCGTGATCGCTTTTTTGAGAGCGTCCCACTTCTCCTGATCCGCTTCTTTTCTCGTCGTCTTTATAGTAACAACAGGATCAATGAGCGTGATCTCCTTCATTGCCTCAAATCTGGCCTTCATGATCTTTCCTGCCATAGGTGACCAGGAGCCGTTTTCTATGAGCCCTACCCTTCTCTTCTGGAAGAGCTTTGCCTCGAGATGATAAATGAAATCCTCTGCTGCGGGATAAAGCCCGGCATCATAGGTAGGTGATGCAAGTATCAACCTGTCGTATTCAAAGGCTTTTTCCACTGCATAAGAGATATGAGTCCTTGAAAGATCCATAGTTACCACATTTGCGCCGGCATCAGTAAGCTCCTTTGCAAAGTCAAGAACTGCCTTTTTCGTATTGCCGTGGATCGAGGCGTAAGGCATGAAGATCCCGCTCTCCTCGGGCGCATAGGATGACCAGGTATCATACTTTCCAAGATAAAAGCCAAGATTTTCCGAAAGCACCGGACCGTGAAGGGGCGCGATCTTTGCTATATCAAGAGTCTTCGCCTTCTTAAGGAGTGCCTGCACCTGGGCGCCATATTTTCCGACTATATTGATATAATAACGTCTCGCCTCCTCAAGCCAGTCGTCCTCACTCCAGCCATCGGGATGGGTTGAAAGTGCTCCGAAGGTCCCGAAGCCGTCAGCTGAAAAGAGCACCTTCTCGGACTTTTCATAGGTCACCATCACCTCGGGCCAGTGAACCATCGGCGCCATGTAGAAGGAAAGTATGTGGCTCCCGAGTGAAAGCTCCTCCCCCTCGGAAACCGCTGTCATCCTATCGGAATAATCCTTCTCGAAAAACTGCGGCAGCATGGACTTTGTGCGGGCTGAACCTATCAGCTTCATATCGGGATATTCATCGCAAAGCCACCCTATATTCGCGGAATGATCGGGCTCTAAGTGCTGCACTATGAGATAATCGGGAGACTTTCCAAGGAGGACGGTCTTTATATAATTCCTCCATTCCTCGCTGGCCCTTTTGTCCGCCGTATCCATCACCGCGATCTTTTCATCAAAGATAATATAGGAATTGTAGGAAACGCCTGTTGGTACCGGATACTGGCTTTCAAAAAGGTCTATCGTGGTGTCGTCGCAGCCAATGTATCTGATGGTCTCGGAAATATCCTTCATATCGATCTCCTCTCATTATTCTCAAAAAACGCAACGAAAGGATTATATCACATATAACCCTTAAATCTGAAATATTCCTCCTGTTTTTTGTAAAAGGGATAATCATGAACCTGGGCAAATTTCACCGGAGTCATATAATTCTCTCCAAAAAAGGCCGGAAGCATCTCCATATAAGCCTCAGACACCGAGACACTTGCCATTTCAAACGGAAGCCTCACCGTTCTTCCCTTATACCACTCCTTTTTTCTGAAGGGTCCCTGGCTGCTGTATACCATATGAGGATAATAATCAAGAAGATCCGCATCCTCTTCCCTGCAAAAACCGGCGACAACGTCACAGGCACGGCAGAGCTCATTTTGAAGCGGTCTTGTTTCATCGAGCTTCATCCCGCCGAAGAATCGCTTCAGACAGTCCTCAAACATCTCTTTTTCTTTTTCAAAGGCTTCTATCTTTTCAGAGTCTGCCGGTCTCCCCTCCTCCTTTGCCTTATCAAGTAAAAGAAGGTCGTGAGAAGCAGAGTAACCGAGATGATAGATATCCTTCTGGAGGGTACGCAGTTCCATGTCCCTTGGAATATAATCAAGGGGATTGATATCCAGATTGATGATGAAGGGACAGCCGAAAAAATCCCTGATGCGCTCATCATCCCAGACAAGCTTCGCCCTTCGGTCGTTTGTGGCAAGACCGTTGTGCGTTGTATAAGTGTCTGAAGAATAAACACTTATTATCCTGTAGGGATATGGAAGTTCATCTGCGTGTTCGATAAGCTTTTTGAAATCACTGCGAAGCATGGCGATATCAATATCATCATCCCAGGGAATGAAGCCTTTGTGCCGCACGGCGCCAAGAAGAGTCCCGTACTCCGCGTAACAGGAAATACCAAGCTTTTGAAATAATTCCTCAAGAGCACAAAGGACTTTGATCTCCGCAGCCCAGGCCCGCTTCATCATCGCGCTTACCTTGAAACCGCAAAGCTCTGTATCTTCAAAATAGTGCTCCGGAATCTTCAGATCCTCCATAGCCCCTCTCCCTCAAAAAAAGCGCAGGACAAAGATATGCTCTTTGTCCTGCGTCCTGTTTTAAACAAATAGCAAGCTCTCTTGCAAAATTACTCGATAACGCTTGTAACCCTGCCTGAACCTACTGTGTGGCCACCCTCACGGATAGCGAAGGTAAGACCCTGCTCCATAGCTACGGGATGGATGAGCTCGATGTCCATCTCTACGTTGTCGCCGGGCATGCACATCTCTGTGCCTGCAGGAAGAGTGATAACGCCCGTAACGTCAGTTGTTCTGAAATAGAACTGGGGACGATAATTGTTGAAGAAAGGTGTATGACGACCACCCTCGTCCTTTGTCAGAACGTAAACCTGAGCCTTGAACTTGTGATGGCAGGTTACAGTTCCGGGCTTAGCAAGAACCTGTCCTCTTTCTATCTCGTCACGGTCAACACCACGGAGAAGAGCTCCGATGTTGTCGCCGGCCATAGCCTCGTCAAGAGTCTTTCTGAACATCTCGATACCGGTGCAGACAGTCTTCTTTGTCTCTTCCTTGATACCAACGATCTCGACCTCGTCGTTGAGGTGAAGTGTACCTCTCTCAACACGGCCTGTAGCAACAGTACCACGACCGGAGATCGTGAATACGTCCTCGACGGGCATGATGAAGGGCTTGTCTGTATCTCTCTGAGGATCGGGAATATACTCATCAACAGTTTCCATGAGCTTCATGATGCAGTCGCCCCATGTCTTGTCCTCACCGTCAAGAGGTGAACCGTCAGCAAGCTTTGCAGGAGCTGAAGGATCCTGAAGAGCCTGGAAAGCAGAACCCTTGATGATCGGGCAGTCTTTGAAATCATATTCTTCAAGCTGCTCGGTAACTTCCATCTCAACGAGCTCGAGAAGCTCAGGATCGTCAACCATGTCGCACTTGTTAAGGAATACTACGATATAAGGAACGCCGACCTGACGTGCAAGAAGGATGTGCTCCTTGGTCTGTGCCATAACGCCGTCAGTAGCTGCAACAACGAGGATAGCGCCATCCATCTGAGCAGCACCGGTGATCATGTTCTTTACGTAGTCAGCATGACCGGGGCAATCAACGTGAGCATAGTGACGCTTTTCTGTCTGATACTCAACGTGTGCTGTGGAGATAGTGATTCCACGCTCTCTCTCCTCGGGAGCCTTGTCGATCTGATCGAATGCGGAAACTACGTTTCCTGCTACCTTCTCAGAAAGGACCTTTGTGATCGCAGCTGTAAGAGTTGTCTTGCCGTGATCAACGTGACCGATCGTACCGATGTTACAATGCGGCTTTGTTCTGTCGAAATGCTGTTTTGCCATTATGTTTTCCTCCTTAAAAATTTAAGAATAACTGGATCATTTCTTAAAAAGCGGCTGAAGAAGATTATATTAAATACAAAGCGCTTTTTCAAGATTAATTACCGGGGAGCTTACTTCTTCCCCATTATCTTTTCCTGAACATTCTTCGGAGCCTGCTCATATTTGTCAAAGAACATTGAGTAGTTTCCGCGGCCCTGTGTCAGGGAACGAAGATCGGTTGAGTAGCCGAACATCTCGGAAAGCGGAACAAAGGCCTTTACAAGGCGGCCGTTTCCGACAGATTCCATACCTTCAACCCTTCCTCTTCTTGAGTTCAGATCTCCGATCACATCTCCCATGTATTCCTCGGGCATCGTGACTTCCACCTTCATGATGGGCTCAAGGATTGCGGGAGCAGCCTTCTGCATAGCCTCCTTGAAGCACATCGATCCTGCGATATGGAAAGCCATCTCGGAGGAGTCGACCTCATGATAGGAGCCATCGTAAACCGTAGCGTGGATACCGAGAACGGGGAAGCCTGCAAGAATACCTGACTGAGCCGCCTCCTCGATACCTTCGCCGACTGCGGGGATGTATTCCTTCGGAATGTTTCCGCCGACGACCTCGGAATCGAACTTGAAGGTCTCTTCAGCATTGGCATCCATGGGCTCGAAACGAACCTTGCAGTGACCATACTGTCCACGACCGCCGGACTGCTTTGCATACTTGTATTCCTGATCGACCGGCTTCGTGAAGGTCTCCTTGTAAGCAACCTGAGGCGCACCCACGTTTGCTTCGACATTGAACTCACGAAGAAGCCTGTCAACTATGATCTCAAGATGCAGCTCGCCCATTCCGGCGATAATGGTCTGTCCTGTCTCCTCGTCCGTATGAGCCCTGAAGGTAGGATCTTCTTCCGCGAGCTTCACGAGGGCTTCCGCCATCTTCTGCTGACCGGCCTTGGTCTTCGGCTCGATCGCAAGCTCTATAACGGGCTCAGGGAATTCCATCGACTCAAGGATAACGGGATGCTGCTCATCGCAGATCGTATCGCCTGTCGAGGTCTGCTTGAAACCAACTATGGCAATGATATCTCCCGAGAAAGCCTCCTCAAGCTCCTGGCGCTTGTTGGCGTGCATCAGGAGGATCCTCCCGACACGCTCCTTCTTCCCCTTGGACGAATTGTAAACATAAGAACCTGACTTCACATGTCCGGAATAAACTCTCGCAAACGCAAGTCTTCCTACGAAGGGATCGGATATGATCTTGAAAGCGAGTGCGGAGAAGGGCTCATCATCCGAGGATTTTCTCGTGATCGGATTTCCGTCCATATCTGTTCCGTCAATATCCGGTATATCAGTCGGCGCGGGCATGAACTCGACTATTCCGTCGAGCAGCTTCTGAATACCCTTGTTCTGATGGGCCGATCCGCAGAAAACCGGAACGCCCTGATTTGTTACAGTACCTTTTCTAAGAGCCGCCTTGAGTTCATCAATGGAAGGCTCCTCACCCTCAAGGTACTTTTCCATAAGATCCTCATCGAAATCACAGATCTTTTCAATGAGCTCGGTATGATAGCTCTCGGCATCATCCTTCATGTTGTCGGGGATATCAGTGATCGTGATATCCTTTCCTTCCTTGTCGTTGTAGATATAAGCCTTCATCTCGAAGAGATCCACAACGCCTTCGAAGTGGTCCTCCTTTCCGATAGGAAGCTCGCATACAACAGCGTTCTTTCCAAGCTTCGTCCCGATCTCGTCCACCGTGTTGAAGAAGTCTGCACCCATAATGTCCATCTTGTTTACGAAAGCCATACGGGGAACATTGTACTTGTCTGCCTGACGCCATACGTTTTCGGACTGGGGCTCAACACCGCCCTTTGCGTCGAACACGCCTACCGCGCCGTCCAGAACTCGAAGCGACCTCTCAACCTCCACCGTGAAATCCACGTGACCGGGGGTATCGATGATATTGATCCTGTGCTCCAAAGCGCCTTTCTTCGGCTTCGTCTGCTCCTGAAGGGTCCAGTGGCAGGTCGTAGCTGCAGAGGTAATGGTGATACCCCTCTCCTGCTCCTGCGCCATGTAGTCCATGGTGGCTGTTCCTTCATAGGTCTCGCCGATCTTGTAATTGACGCCCGTGTAATAGAGGATTCTCTCTGTGAGGGTGGTCTTTCCGGCATCAATATGTGCCATGATGCCGATATTTCTTGTCCGCTCAAGCGGATATTCTCTTTCGGCCATAACCCCTCCAATCAGAATCTGTAATGAGCGAAGGCCTTGTTCGCCTCAGCCATACGATGCATTTCTTCCTTGCGCTTGACGGATGCGCCGGTATTTGAAGCGGCATCCATTATCTCTGCGGCAAGTCTCTTCTCCATTGTTTTCTCGCTGCGCTTCCTTGAAAAATTCGTAAGCCAGCGAAGCCCAAGTGCCTGTCTCCTGTCAGGGCTGACCTCAAGAGGTACCTGATAGGTAGCACCGCCGACACGGCGGGCCTTGACCTCAAGCACAGGCATGATGTTGTTCATTGCCGACTCAAATACCTCAAGAGCCGGCTTTCCCGTCTTCTCGGAAACCTCCTCAAAGGCTCCGTAAACAATCTTCTGCGCAACGCCTTTTTTGCCGTCGAGCATGACATTGTTTATGAGCTTTGTAACTACCTTTGAGTTGTAAATGGGATCCGCGAGGACGTCTCTTTTTTGAATATGTCCTTTACGAGGCACGTTACTTCCCTCCTTAGCAAAAATGCTAGATCCTTGGTACTCACATGTTGAAAGTGTGTTCGTGCTGAAAAAATCATTTACTCCGACGCCACTAAATTCACGCTTCGCGTTCATTAAGTGACCCTGTATCGTGATCTCTGAACTCACTTCGTTCGTTAAGAGATCACATAGATGTGATAAAAGAAATTCCAGACACTAACCTGTTTTCAGTTGTAAATACTCTGTTATGTTACATGATTGGGAGAAAAAAATCATTTCTTCTCCTTGGGCCTTTTGGCACCGTATTTGGAACGGGCCTGCTTCCTGTCTGCAACACCTGCTGTATCAAGCGTTCCGCGGATCACGTGATAACGTGTACCGGGCAGATCCTTGACACGGCCTCCTCTGACCATAACAACAGAGTGCTCCTGCAGATTGTGGCCTTCACCGGGAATGTAGGTCGTAACCTCGATACCGTTTGAAAGACGTACTCTGGCAATCTTTCGAAGGGCAGAATTCGGCTTTTTCGGGGTCGCTGTCTTCACCGCAGTGCAGACGCCTCTCTTCTGGGGCGACGCATAAGCTATGGGCTTCTTCTGAAGAGAATTGAAGCTACGTCCAAGAGCGGGAGACTTTGACTTTTTCTCGAAGGTCTGACGTCCCTTTCTCACAAGCTGGTTGAATGTCGGCATTTCTTTTTCACCTCCTTTACTATAGAATCGGGCCTGCGCCTGAAGTCGTCCAAACGCAAGCCCAATTATTATATTCACGAAGCGAGCTGATGTCAACAGTTTTCAGATATAATAGAAGAACCTCCGGAGGCGTACGCTCCGGAGGTTCTTATTATAGTAGTGTATAAATCCCTTACTGTTTAAGCTGCTTTTAGTCTTACTGCAGTAATGAGAGAACACCCTGTGTGGACTGGTTCGCCTGTGCGAGCATTGACTGGCCTGCCTGTGCGAGAATGTTGTTCTTCGAGTAGGTGACCATTTCCTTCGCCATATCCGTATCGCGGATTCTGGACTCTGCTGCCGATGTATTCTCGGAAGATGTATCCAGGTTTGCGATGGTGTGCTCGAGACGGTTCTGAATTGCACCGAGCTTTGCTCTCATCGTCGATACCTTATCGATAGCACCCTGGATGAGCTTCATTGATTTGCCGGCTGCTGAGAAGGATTTTACGCTAAGCGACTTGCCTGCTTCACCAAGTGAAAGTCCGGAAGCATCCATCTTGCCGATGTCGAGCTGGATCCTCTGTCCGCTGAGTGAACCAACCTGAAGGTTCTTGTTTGTGAATTTTCCGTCGAGAAGGTTCATAGTATTGAACTGTGTCGTAGAAGCGATACGGTCGATCTCTGAACCGAGCTGATTGATCTCAAGCTGGATCTGGCTCCTGTCGGTTGATGTATTCGTATCATTCGCTGCCTGTGTAGCAAGCTCATTCATACGCTGAAGGATGGAGTGAACTTCGTTCAACGCACCTTCTGCAGTCTGTACTACGGAGATACCGTCCTGAGCGTTTGTGGAAGCCCTGTCAAGACCTCTGACCTGTGAACGCATCTTCTCGGAAATTGCAAGACCTGCTGCGTCATCGCCTGCACGGTTTACTCTGAAGCCGGATGCGAGTTTCTCAGTTGACTTAGCCTGAAGACCAGATGTGATGCCTAACTGACGATTGGTGTTCATCGCCTGCATGTTGTGCTGTACTACCATAATGATTCCTCCTTGAATTTGTCCGGAAACTTCCATGTCCCCGGGTACTTATTTGATTTGTTTTGCTGACTCTCGCTCCTCCTCCGGCCGTACGCTCCATCGAAGTCGCTTAAGTTCTGCGTTTTTATCTTACACCTAATTTATCGGAGGATTCTCCGGATACTTTAGGCTTAAGATCAAAAAAAATTGATTATTTTTTCCGGTCCATAAACTGCGGGTCTTCATAGTTCGTTTTCATCATTGTGTGATAATAATTTGACACAGCCTTCTGGCTCTTTCGAACCTTTGTGACCTGGTTCCTCACATATGAAAACTTCTGCTCTGCCAGGAGCCTGTTTTCGCGTTCTTCTACTTCAACCTCTGAAGCAAGATCCGTGATCTTTCTGATGAGCTGCTGCATCGAAAGGATATCATCCCTGTAGGAAGAACGGTTTTTCTCAAGCTCCTCGGAGACCTTTTGAAATACCACCTCAAAGCCTTTGTCGAGCTCCAGGATCTCGTCTATCAGCTCGCCTTTTTCATCGAGGTTCTTCTGAAGCTCATCCGGAGAGGCGTTCTGATCGGTAAGGATGTCCTTCTGTTCGGCATTCTTCAGCCTGATCTTTTCGAGGACCTCTACCTTTTTTTCAAGGCTCTCCGTCAGAATCCTGATGTAGTCGGAACCTGCCAAGACTCAACCCTCCTCATTTTCCAACGGAAGCCCCGTTGTTCGTCCGCACCATGACTTCCTTCCACGTATCCCTCATAGTACGAAGATGCTCGAGAACCTCCTCAAGGACCTCCGGGTCTTTTTTCACATTTGCTATGACCAGTCTGGACCTGATATAACGATATACCTCATCGAAATCTTTTGCAATAGGATATTTCCGATTCAGTGTGATCTGAAATTCCTCTATAATGAGATCCGTTTTCCTGATATTGACATGAGCCTTCTCAATTTCCCTGTTCTGGCAGGCAACTATGGCTATATTGCAGAACTTGATCGCTCCCTCGTAGAGCATGAGCGTAAGCTCTGCAGGGGAAGCCGTAAGGATCCTGTTGTTCTGATATTGCTCATATCCGCTTTTAAGTGCCATTATATGCTCACTCCTCTAAGAAACAAATTTGAATATCCGTCTCAGTCAGACCTTTTCATTACCTTCCGAGCATTCCGGCAAGAGAACTTGTGGACTGCTGAAGAGTCGAAAGCGCCGACTCCATCTTTGCAAACTTCTTGAAATAGCTGTCCTCCATGCTCTTCAGTCTGTCATCCCACTTCTTGATGAGGCTGGTATAATCACTATACTCCGAAGCCATCTCTTTGTCATTATAAATCGTATAGGCTGACCTCATGGTCGTGGCCTTCATCTTTTTGTCAAGTCCCTTGTAAAGCCCGTCCGTAAGCTTCTTCATGAAATCAATGACGGAATCGGGATCGTTTGTGAGCGCAGCCATGAGCTTGTCGCTGTTTCCGCTTACTGCGGAATCATCCTCGTCGCCGTCAATATGATAGGAATAATTCTCATTCTTTGAAGAAGCAAAATAGCCAAGCGTCTTGATTCCGAATGAAGCGAGGGAATACTTCTGACCGTTGATCTCATAGGAGGAAGCCATAGCACTTGTCATCGTATTGATGATCCCGCCCAGCGTCGTATCACGCCGAAGCAGACTGGCTTTGATCTTGTCCTCCCACTTTTCAACCTGCTTGTCCGACATAGCCTCCTTTTCCTCTTCGGAAAGCGGCTCATAGCCTCTGGCACTTGATGCATTGTACTGTGCATATATGTCGTTGATGACCTCGTTGTACTGCGAAAGGAAATCCTTCACCTTGTCGTAGAGTCCCTGAACGTCATTGTTCGTAGTGATCGTAATGCCGTCATCATCCTTCGTACCTGTCTTCGCAAGAGCTGTGATGGAAAGACCGTTCACTGTAAAGGAGTTCGTATTTGAGGTATATTCAACATCATTGAGATAGATCTTTGCATCCTGTCCCGAGACTTTGCTGGCTGAGGAACTTGAAGCTGCAGCAAGGCCTGCCGAGGCAGTCGCTATCCTTTCCTTGAGGGATGCAGCATATTTCTCTATATCCGAATCGGTTGTATCAGAGGTAATGCTGCCGGAATATTTGAGAAGTTCTGATGCGCCTCTGATAGTTGCATCTGAATCACTTATGATGCTCTGCTGAGCGGCTCTCTGCGCGTAAAGAGAATCTCCCGTCGTATCACCCGAAGTCCCGATATAGGAATCAAGGTCATCAGCATGCCCCCTGATCTCCACTGCCTTCGGATTTGTATCTACAGCGTAGTCATTCCATTCCTTCCTCGCGCTCCTGTAGGCTTCAAGGTCTTCTATCCCGGCGGTCTCCGCCATCTCCTTTGCCTTTTCGGAAACAGTAGAAAGACCGTTGCCGGTAACTATAGTACCCTCATCGCCGCCGTAATATGTCTTGTTCCCGTCGCTGTCCTCATTGAAGTATTTGTAGCCCGTGACCTCGCCGTTTTCGTCCTTTACCTCCTCGCGGTTTTTGTAGACTGCACCGTCGCCGCCGACATAAGCCTTGTCGGCATCGGCCATATCCACGTAGGAATTGAAAGTTTCTAAATTGTACTCTGTGCCTGAGATCGCTCTCTCTCCAGCGAGCACTTTCTGGTAAGCCTTTGCCGCAGATATCTGGCTGTCAAGAGCTGACAATTCGCTCTGTGCAGAAGCCTTGTTCTGATAAGCGTCGCGAACCGCTGTGAGAGCGTCCTTGATGGATTCTTCGTCAGAATAGGTTGCATTCAGTGCATTTAAAGCGCGATAAGCATCTGTCGTCGCAGTATCGTTGCCTGCGATCAGCCCCAGCTTTGAAAGTGCTGTAAGACCATTGGAATCCCCGGCAGTGATCGAGAAATCATTGTCCTTTCCGGACTCCTTCGCGCTCAGGAATATCCTCTGGTTCTTTTCATCAAAGCTTGCATTGAGACCGGCCTCCTTCATCTTGTTGATAAAGGAATTTACGGTAGTGCTGTCGTCAAAACTGATCTCCTTCGTCTTCCCGTTCTGTGTGACATTGATCTTTCCGGAGCCGGAGACTCCAAGGCTGCTCAGCTTTGTATCGCTTTTAACGCCCGAAAGCTGACCGCCGGTAAGGTATCCCGCCTGAGCAAGGTCTGTGACCTTCAGCACCTGGGTGCCGTTCGGCGTAGAGGAACCCGCTTTGACAGTAGCCTTTGTAGCGTCAGAGATATTCGTCTTTTTTATGGAATACGCACTCGAAAAACGAAGGGAACTCGCCTTCGAATAAAGATCATGCACCGAAGTGTTCACGCTCTTCCATGCATCCTGAGTCCAGGACAGCTTCTGCTGCGATTTCTCATATTTTTTCTTTTTTTCGGAATATGATGTGACAAGGGCCGAGACCAAAGCTTCGGTATCAAGTCCCGAATTGAGCCCTGAAAGTCTGATAGGCATAATGCACCTCCTTTTTTTCTTCCCTTATCTCTTCTCGTCGACCATGATGCCTGCCAGTTCCCACGCCTTTGCGATGAGATCCAGCGTCTTCTCGGGAGGCACTTCCTTGATGACTTCCTTTGTCTTCTTGTCGACAATCTTGATGGTGACACGGTTCGTCTTCTCGTGTATACCAAATACAGCTTCCGTGCCGTTCGCATGCTTGTTTATCGACTTGATCGCTTCCTGTATCTGCTTGTCGGAAGGTTCCTTCTGATTCTCTCCGCTGCTCTGAGTATCATTGCCTGACTGGGAAACGGGAGAGACCTGATTTGATACGGCGGCATTTGCTGCCGCGACTTCACTCGAGACTGCTGTCTCGGGAGCTACTACGGGATCTGCAACTGGGCGCGAACTTCCCTGTCCCGCATAACCAGCCTGAAAACTTGTGATTCCATCCATAATAACACCTCCATGTGCCCGGAACTGAAGCGCCGCCATAAGGATAAGGCATAACGCAAAAACACAGAAAATATTGGTTTTCTGTAATCAGTATCGGCACAGGTGATCACAAACTTAATCGTTTTTTTGTATTTTTGTGTATTTTTTTCAGAAGAGCTTCTTCAGCTCATCCAGATTCTTCTGGTCGAGCACCTGCTTGTTCTCCTCCTGAATCTGAAGAAAGACCTCCTTGCGGTATACGGGGATCTCTTTGGGAGCCGATATCCCGATCTTAACCTGTTCTCCCCTGACTTCAAGTATCGTAATCTCGATATTGTTGTTTATGACGAGAGATTCGTCCTTCTTTCTGGTAAGAGCGAGCATCATGCACCTCCCTTTTCCTTTGCAGCCTTCAGTATCTCGTAAACAGGGAATCTGACAAGAGCGTCCTCATCCTCGACTATGATCTGCGCTCCGAGAAGCGTATCCGTATTGATGATGATCGGAGCCTTGAGATTGATCGTCATATCCTCTATCCTCTGCGGAACCTTCACCGTGACGAGGACATAGGTGTTGGTCTCGTCAAGCTTTCCCAAAGGTGCAAGAAGCTCGTCATTCACTGTGGGATTGTAATCCGGAACAATATAATTCGGAACCAGAACCGGCATCGCAAACTGGGGCTCATCCATCGACTGGAACCACAATATTGACTTTTCTTCATCCTTCTCACTGTCAAAGATAATGGTAAAGCGGCGAAGATCGGGAAAACCTATGATCCCGTTCTCAAGAGTAATGATCTTGTCTTCTGCAATGTCTATCTTGCCAAATAGTCTAGTGGTCACTTCCATCTCTTTTCCCTCCTCAAATGTAATTTAAGAGTGTCTGCTGTCCGAGCCGCCCCGCCGCCGTAAGTGACGACTGATAGGCGGTATAGGCTGCCGTATATTTAAGTATTATATCAGAAAGATCGAGATTGTCATTCTCCGATTGAAGCTCCATGACAGTCTCCTGCTGCTCCGACATTCTCTTTTCAACCATTATGAGCTGATCTTGCTTGCAGCCGAGACGCGTATTTGCAAGATTTATCTCTCCTTCATAGGTATCGCAGTGCCCGAGAACTGTCGAGAACCATTTATCAAGATGATCATCAGCATAGGAGGCTTCCTTTTCCGCTTCCGTAAGCCACTTTGAAAGCTTCTTCTGGAAAGCGTCATCGGCATACCTGCCCTCGGACATCATGCCCTTTATCTTTGATACGCGGTCGTGGGCGTTTATGGCATCCGTCACGGCGTCCGTCATATCCCTTATGTCCTGCATTATCCTTGTATCAAAGACGGAGTCTGCTTCCAGATTTACGGCTATCTCCTGGTTCGTGGCGATCGTGTAGTTTATGTCATAATTCTTTTTGTTGACTGTCTTTTTCTGGGTGTCTCCCTCCCCTTCAAGCTTCTCCTCGAATTTGTCGTATTTTATCTCCTTCCCGAAGGAGGGATCCGTATAATCGACTGAATCGTGATAATATTCGGGGCGAAGCTCTCCCTTGTCAAAACCCTTCTTGTCGTAGGTCACATCAATAGAAGCCTTGCCGCTCTGGATATCAGCCGCTATCGTCTTTCCGAAGATAAGTTCGCCGGTCTCCCTTATAACAACTATCTCGTTGTCTTCGACGGATTTCTCCTTAGGATCCTTTGTAGATGCGGCTTCCCACTCCTTCTCGCTTGGATAGACCTTGACGCTTGTGATACCGCTATAGGTACCGCCGCTTACCGACCCTGTATCCACCGGTGTTACGCTGCGCGGTGTTCCTTCTGCAGCCGGAGTTTCCTTGGAAAGCGCTATATTTGTCCTGTCCGTCTCATAAGCCCCTTTGTTGAGGATGGAGATGGACTGGATATCGCTTATTTTGTCATAAGAAAGCCTGATCCTCTGAAACTTCGTCTCCTGGATGTCAGGGATCTTAGTATCGGTCCCGGCCAGATCCTTTTCAACTTCGGAAATATCCGTTTCACCTGCAAAATAACGGAATTCCTCCATATTCTCAAAGGAAAGCCTTTCCTTGATCTCGTAATTGGTATCAGGCTCATCCGCCTGGAATGTCAATGTTTTGTTTGTATGAAAGCCCGTGAAGACGGTACGTCCGGCGTAATCAGCGTCACCCTCATGATAGATCTGCTCCTGAAGGGCACGAAGCTGCGAAAGTATCGTATTCCTGTCATCCTGGGTATTGGGACCGTTTGCGCCCTGAACGGCAAGAGTCCTCATATCGCTGATGAGGCTGGCCATATTTGTAAGGGCAGTCCCGGTCACATCCATCCACTTGTCGGCATCGGGGATATTCTTCTCGTAATACTGGTCAATCTTTGAAAGGGAGGTCTGAAGACGAAGGCTTCTGACCGCGATAACGGGATCCTCCGAAGGGCGGCTGATCTTCTGTTGTGTCGTCATCTGGTTGTTGGTCTTGTCCACGTGAACCTTGGTACCGTTGATGTTGGTGTTCGCGGACTTCATTATCATATTGTTGGTAACACGAAGTGCCATATTAATCCTCCTTATCAAACGCCTGTCGAAAGGATCAGCTGATCGTACATTTCCTTAAGGACTGAGATCACCTTTGCGCTCAGATTGTAGGCATTCTGGAATTTGACGAGGTTTAAAGCCTCTTCATCCTCATCAACACCCGATACCGACTGTCTCTGCCTGTCTATCTCCGCCTGGATGCTCAAATAATTGTCCGCAAATACCGAGGCCTCCTGGGTATCAACCGTGATGTCTGCATATATGACCTGGAGGAAATCGTCCGCTCCGCCTCCGCGGAAAAGCTTCTTTTCACTCTGGAGCTTTAAGATATCATCCATAAGATCCGCGGAAGCGATACCTTTTTCAAGAACCGTCTTCTTCCCGTCCTTGAAGACCTTTGAATACTCAGCATCTTCAGGATCAATGTCATAAGGGTTCCTCCCATCCCAGTCATCAGCGAGCTCGTAATAAGATGTCGTTGAGAAAAGAGAGGCGTCACGGTACACGGCATCATTTATATTGATATTCTTTGCCGTAAGCCGGTAATAGGTGTCATCATCTCCGGTTGAAACCCTGTAAAAATCCTGATCTTTCTGTCCCTCTTTTGCGAGAGTCATTTCTCCGTTGTCGCCATAATAGTAGGTCTTGTAATATGTCTTGTACTTATCGTTCGTAACTGATTCGCAATACCCCTTGTCTGTGGTATTGGGGGATGTCGATGCTGTCACATCATAATCAAAATGCCTCTCCCCGTACTCAGCGTCCTTCGCCGCAAAAAGCACCTGTCCCATGTCTCCGTTTCTGTCTCGGCCGGCAAGCTGCATATCGTTCATGGCCTTTGCGAAATTCCTCACGAAGGAATTCATCTGATTCTGATAATAAGGAATCCCCTTGTAGTTCACGGTCTCGCCGACGTAGATCCTCTGTCCCGACGCCTTCGTAATCTGTGCCTGGTCAATGGCATGGGAAAGATTGAATGTATAGGACCTGACATTACCGTTCTCGTCGGTAGTAAAGGTTATGGAATCATAATTGTAATTCGCGTTGTTGATGGTGATCTGACCTGCGGGAGGCAGGTTCATGGAATTGATATCGGTAATGCTCGGGCTTGACATCACGATCTGTGAGGGACTCGATGACGCATCAAGTATTCCTTTGAGATTTTCCTCATCATTTCCGTCTCTGACCATGAAGAGAGCCTTCAGGCTTCCGGAGAGGGAGTAGCTCTGGAAATTGATCTTCGCCTGTGTATTCTTCCACTGTACGTCGTAGAGTCCGTCCACATCCGACTGATTGTAGGGCTCCTTTCTGGTAACGCATTCCATCTCGAAGTAGTCATTGTCCTTTACGAGGATCTGCCCGTCTATCTTCACGGTAAAGGAGGTCGCCCCCGTCTGCATATCGGGATAATTCGAATTGACCACCTTCGCCTCGGATGTATCCACGGTCACAATGGCTGAAAGCTCGTCTATGAGAAGATCTCTTGAATCCCGAAGATCGTTCGCTGTCCCGCCGGCGATCTCTATGGTGTTGATCTGTTTGTTCAAGAGAGCGATCTTCTTTGCTATGGAATTGATATTGTCCACAGTGGATTTGATCTCGTCATTCACGGTCTCCTGAAGTGTTGCAAGCTGGTTCGCAGTATTGTTGAAATAATTTGTAAGCTTCTGAGCCTCGGACACCGCCTGCGCCCTGATCGCCGTATTTCCTGCATCGGACTTGAGAGCGTTCAAGGTATTGAACATATCCGAAAAAAGTGAGCTGAAGCCGGGATTTGCGGCATTATCAATAAAATATTCCTCAATCTGCGGCATATAATAATCCAGCTTGTCGTAATAGCCATAGCTCGCCTGATTCGCCCAGTATTTCTGATCGTAATAAAGATCTCTCGACCTTGTGATATCCTGAGGGATAACACCTGTACTGGTGCTGCCGTATTTCTGATATACGCGAAGCGCAGACTGTGCCTCAAGATTCACCTTCTGTTTTGAATAGCCGGGTGTCTCAACATTTGAAATATTGTTTGCGGTGGTATTGATGGCGGCCTGGAAGGCAGTAAGCCCCGTGTGTCCTATCTCAAGACCGAAAAACTGTGAACTCATAAGCGTTTGCTCCTTATCCGACCAGTGAATTCAAAAGATAATCTATCATCGAGGAAACCACGTTTATGTATCTCGAAGAAGCATTGTAGGCATTCTGGTATTTGATCATCTCCGTGAGCTCATCATCAGACCCTACTCCTATCACCTGCTGGCGGCTCGCTTCGACATTATCCCTCGTGGATTCAAGAGATTCCGCTGTAGTCTTGAATATGGAACCGGTGGTCGCAAGTTCTCCAACCCACTTTGAATAGAAGTTCTGTATGCTGCAAGGAGTATCATCTGAAGGATTGATGGTATAATCCACCGTCTCCCAGAGATTGTAGATATTCTCAGCCATATCATAGGCAATACTCCGGCCGATTGGTCTGTCATAGATGTGGGGGAGAAGGGAGGGTTTTTCAAGGACCTCCTGATTGATCTCAAGCTTGTTCAAGGTATAGAGGGAATCGGGATTGAAGGACTCATTCTCTGCCTGGTACATATAGAAGCCCGTGATCTTCTTCTCCTGTTCAACCCCGTTTGCGTCCGTGTATTTGTAGGTGATGGTCTTGTCGTCTGCAAGATCCACCCATACATATCTGTCCACTCCGTCCCTTGAGAAAAGCTCCCGGGAGGGGATCTCAAAATCGGAACCAAGGGCGGGATCGGTATCGTCGAAGAACCTGGTCTCGCTTGTTATAGTCACAAGCCTTCCGTTTGCGTCCCTGCCGACCATTCCAACGGTTTTCTGCGTCGTATCCATTCCAAACTTGTCATAGACCGGAACAGTCGAAAAACTGTCGGGAACCGTGCTGTCCGGCAATGTGTTCAATGTCATGCTCTCGATCCCGCCGGGCTTGTACTCTGAAAAGGTTGTGGTGGGTGAGAGGAAGTCATTTATCTTTGTGACAAGGGTATGGACCAGCTTGTCAAGCTCGGCCTGCGAATTCATCACTACCGAATCGGAAAGTCCCGGGCGTCTCACCGTTCCTTCTCTTGCACCGTTTTCATAGACATACTGTGTGGTATCGAGGTCGAGGTAATTTGCAACCTCATGTCCTCTCGCGAGGAGTATGCCCTTGATCTCTCCTATATCCGTATTCGTCTTGGGGTCACAGGCTGAAGTATCAAAAACATAGGCGTAATCATTTCTTAATGGATCCGAAAGTTTCTGCCAGTAGGGGTTCAGATAGCCCGTCGCCTTGTCCTCCTGCAAAGCTATCTTGAAATAAGTTCCGTCAGTGACAAAGTCTACTCCCTCAAGCTTGATCTTCGTGATCCCGTCCCAGGACTCGCTGTATTCGATCTTTGCAAGGCCTGAAAGCTCGTCTATAAGTTTGTCCCTCTCATCCCGAAGCTGCATCGCGGTCTCAACACCGCCTGCTTCTATCCTCTGAATATCTCTGTTCAGGTCAACGATGGTCTTTCCGATCTCGTTGATCCGATTCACGTCGTCGGAAAGCTTAGCATTCATGTTCTTCTGATAGCTGATGAGGCCGTCATAAACCCCCTTTGCCCTTGAAATGAAAAGCTGTCCCTTCTGGACCACAAGGTTCTGGACCACGTCCGAGGAAGGATCCTTCGCATATTCCGCAAACGCCTCGTAAAGATCCTCAACGGCTTCGGAAAATTTCTGTCCCGTCATCTCCTGAAGCTGGACCTCGATCTCGGATGCCGCGTCATAATTCACCTGATAGAAGGACTGCCTCCCGTTCTCTGTCCGATAGGCCCGGTCGAGAAACTGATCCCTTGTATGAAGGACGTCGCCAATCTGCACGCCGAGACCGGACTTCTGACTGCTGATGGAAGCCATGGCGAACTGATTGTAAGGCTCATCCTCAAAGGCAACCCTCTGCCTCACATACCCCTTTGTATCAATGTTTGAAAGGTTGTTCGCGACAACGTTCAGAGCATTCTGTGCTCCGCGAAGTCCTGACGAGCCGACAAATAATGATCCAAAACTGTTTGCCATATCAAAATTCCTTTGCAAAAAAACGGGCGCGGTTATTTCAGTTCAGAAATAACCGCGCCCAAACAATGACTCAATCTCACTGCTTGAAATCGAAGCTTCCGCCTCCGAGCAACTCGCCGGTGCTCACAGCATCCTTGCCGTAATTTGCGGTCTCCGGCGCCTGTCTCATGCTTTTGTAAAGCGTCAAATCAAAATTTACCATTTCCATCGCCTGTTCAAGAAGCACCCTGTTCTGCTGGTTCAGAAACTGCATCCTTGTGGCTGAATTGATGAGCTCGTCACGCGCCTTCGTAAGAGCCTCCTGCTCGTCCTTCTGCTTTGAGAGCAGAGATATAATGGCGGTAACGGTGAGCTCTTCCTCGTCATGTCCGAGAACAGAAGCCATATCCTTCATAACGGACACGCGGTGGTTCTCGAGATTCTTGAGCCTGTCACTAATGGCCTGTTCCTTTTCCGTGATAGCGGTAAGTTCTGTAAGTTCCCTGTCTATCACAGCCTTCCGCTTGTTTTGCGCAAGATCATAAAGGCGGTCGTAACCGTCTTTCTCTTCCCGCAACGTTTGCAGCAGATCATCTACAAGGCTCGCCAAATCCCATTCACCTCAAATACTATACAGCGGCAGCATTGTACTTTTGAAGAAGCACACTCGCAAAATCGTCAACATCAACGGACACATCACCCGAATACTTGGCTTTCATAGCTGAAACCTTGTCTTCCCTGACATCCGATGCGTCAGCGACTGCCTGCTTTGCGATCTGGTAATCCTTGCCGAAAGAAGAAATGGAAACCTGATCCTTTCTGCCTACAGCTTCCTCTTTCTTTGTCTCTCTCGGGCCGGATGACCTGTTTGCGCCATAGACCTGTGATATGGCATTATACGCATCTATACGCATCGCGGCACTCTCCTTTCTTCCGTGAAAACTACTGACTATAAGTTCTCACTATACTTATCGGCACAGATTAAAAATACTTTAGAAAAAAAATATTTTTTTTTAACCTGACCTCTCAACTCTCAGAAGGCTTTATCGGCATATTTTCGAAAAAACCTTAGAAGTAAACGCTGACCTGCTCAATGTTTTATAATTAGTTTGAAATTTCAGCCGCTTTATTCTATCATTTTTCCCATGAACTTCAATATAGATGAAAATTTTCTTTCAGCCGAGACACGCCTTGGATACAGCATCCCTGTTTACCTTAAGCACATATGGGCATCCGCAATGCGTATATATGACGAAGTTGAAAAGGTCTGCATCCGCCACGGGCTCAGATTGTTTGCTGACTCCGGTACCCTTCTGGGCGCAGTAAGAGAAAAGGGGATGATCCCCTGGGATGACGATCTTGACGTTGCAATGACACGTCATGACTTTGACGAACTCGTGAAGCACAAAAAAGAGCTTCCGTCGGATTTTCATATTTACGGGAAATACCTTCGTCCCCATATCGAATTTCGCGGCCTGTACAGGATAATGAATGCCGAGGGCTTCATTATCACGGAGGAATTTCTTGAAAGGAACTACGACTGTCCCTTCCCTATGGGGATAGATATCTCGATCCTTGACAATATGCCAAAGGATCCCGAACTTTTTTCGACGATCAGGGATCTTCTGACCTTTATCGTCTACAAGGTCGATGCGCTGGATCACAATCCAAAAGACGCCTCCGCAATAGCAGACGCGAAGGCCGTTTTTGAGATGACTCATTACAGGCCCGCCGGCGTGGAAAAGGATAATACAGTCTTTGCCCTTATCGGGCTCTATGAAACATTATGCAGAAGCGTTCCGGACAAGGCCTCGGATGAATACATACTCTGGGCGAATACCATTAGTCACGGCGCGAAGCGTCATTGGAAAAAAAACCTTTTCAAAAAAACCTCCCGTGTGCCCTTTGAAAACGGCACTGTACTCATCCCTGCGGATTACGACGAGATCCTCAGAGACTATTACGGAGATTATTTATTAAGACCCGATGAAGATCACCGCGTTCCTCCCCACTCCGTCTTCAATGATTATATTGATTCACTGAGGGAATATTGCAGGGCGCAGGGGGATTATTCCATAATGAAAAGATGTCATCTGGAGGACTACATCTGACATGGGAGAAAACAAAAACAGGACACTTTACAAGAAAAGCCTTTTGTCCCTCACCTATTCAGCGATGCTGATCGCTATCGGAGTGATCCTCGGCTTTCTGAAACTCCCCTTAAATCCCTTTGTGGAGCTTCGGTTTCAGCAGATACCTATCGCGATCTCCGGCTTTCTCCTCGGTCCCTTCTACGGAGGAGCCGTCGGTGCGCTTACGGATATCCTCTCCTACTTCGTCCATCCGACCGGAGAGTTTTTTCCCGGCTTCACATTGAGTTCTGCTCTTACAGGAGTGATATTTGCCCTTTTCATGTACAAAAAGCCCTTTTCATTTTTGAGGACTCTTTTTGCCTCCCTTGTAAATTCCCTCGTTACAAACTTCCTTTTGAACTGCATATGGCTTTCAATGCTTTACAATACAACATTTTCGGCAGCCTTTTTGATGCGGCTGCCGAAAAATCTCATCATGATACCCGTGGATATCATTATCTTTTCAATTGTTGCAAAACTCGTCTATTCTATTTTCCGGCGAAACTCCTCATCACGCTCCGGTACCACTGAGCAGACTCATTGAGGTCGCTCTCTAAATAGCCCCCTTCCGTCTTTGTGCATTCCGGTCTGAATATCGCGGAGGACTCAGCCTTGTTTGAGATGCTCCACTCTATGAAGGAAAGACCATTATTCTCTATAACGCTCCTCCACTCATTCGCAGATGCTATGTCACAGCTCCCGTTTCCTGATGCATCGGTAATGGAGCTCTCTGTGATGAACACGGGAAGACCGGAGGAGACGCATTCGTTCACGCGGTTTCTGAGATTGTCCTTGTGGGTTCCCGCGTAGAAGTGGAAAGCATACATTATGTTATCGAATGAGAGCGGATTTCTCTTGGCGTCGTTTATGTCCTGGCTCCAGGTATTCGTGCCGACGATGATCACAGAATCAGGATCGTTTGCCCTGATAACGGGGATCACTGCCTCTGCGTAAGGCTTGATCTCGTTGTCCCAGTTCGAGCCATTCGGCTCATTACAGATCTCCCAGATGATGTTTGAATATTTTGAATATTTCTTTGTCATAAAGTCAAAGAATTCTATGGCCTCGCTCTTGTGTATGAGAGGATTTCCGTCCGAAAGTATGTGCCAGTCCACGATCACATACATGCCAAGCTCTCCTGCCGCTGCGATACCCTTGTCAAGGAGGGCGATGAGCTCATCCCTGTTCCCTCCGCTGCAGAAGCCGCCGTACTCCTGCGTGTACATGGCAAGCCTGATAACATTTGCTCCCCAGTCATCCCGGAAGTACTGGAAGGTTCCCTTGTTCACATACATGGGATACCAGGCAAGACCGTGGGTGCTGACACCCTGAAGCCTGATGAGCTGCCCCTGCGAATTTACAAGCTTTCCTCCGACCACGGAAAGAGGCGAGATCGCAGCCTCCGTTGCAGAAGGGGTAAGGACTGCGCGGGCGCGCTCCTCCTTGAAGCCTTCCCCGATGAGGTTTCCGGAAGCAGTCTGTGAAGGTTCTTCACTGCTGCCGGACTGGCCGCCGGAATTGCCTGAACCGCCGCCGGGCTCTGCGCTGTTTTCAGAGCTCTTTCCCTTTGCTGAGGCGCTTTCACCGGTCACGGTCTTGTAATTGACCTCGTAATCATCCCAGACATCATTACTTTCCGATACCGTGATCAAACCGCCTATATTTCTTGTCTGTCCCGCATCAACCGTACTGTTCCAGTCAGCTCCCGGAGTTATGGTAAGGACTGTCCCCGCAAGGGAATGGTTCATATTCCAGGAGGACTCTATTACCGTATCGGAAGGGACAGTGATCGAAAGGACCCAGTCATGGATCTGGGAAGACGAATTGTTGATTATCGAGACATCATACTGTGAATGAGAATCCCAGCCGCTCTTTTTTTCGATAAGGGCAAGGACATCTGACTCCTTCTTTTCCAAAACGACATCGGTGTCGCTTGTTTTTGCTGATGTCTCCTTTATTGAAACCGCATTTGAGAGCGGCGCGCTTGAAGAAGCGCTGTTTGTTGAATCACTTTTTGAGACAGCAGCGCTTCCTGCTCCACAGGCAGAAAAAAGCAGGGAAGAAGCAAGGAGAACCCCGGCTAAAAGAAACGCCCTTATTGACATACCGTTCTTTTTCATCAGCTTTTTGCTCCTATAGACGAAAGTGAAGCGTGTGAAAGGATATTCGTATCAAAGGAAAAGGTGAGCGCATCATTCTCTCTGGTCTTTTTCATAGCAAGATCGATTATCTTGTCGATAAGAGCACTGTACTCGATCCCGAGAGGTTCAAAAAGGTAGAAGGCGAGACTTCCCGGGATGGTATTAAGCTCGTTAAGATAGAGCTGTCCCGTCTCCTCGTCTATCATGAAATCTATTCTCGCGACTCCCGAGCAGCCAAGAACCTGAAAGGCCTTTACGGCAAGTTTCCTTATCTCCTCCCTCTGGAAGGATGAAAGCTCTGCCGGAAGTTTTCTTGAAACAGATGTCGCCATCGAACCGGACTTTGCCCCCGAAAAGCTCTTCGCGCCCTTTGAGCCGCCCTCATATTTGTCAGCATAGGAGAGGATGTCCTTTGTATGGAGGGGTTCCTCGCATTCCGACGCCTCGGCCTTGTTCTCATCCCCGAGCACTGCGCAGTTGATCTCCCGAAGATTTGTAATGGCATGCTCTACAATTATCTTTCTCGAATAACGAAATGCGTCATCAACAGAGTGGAGAAGCTCGTCCCTGGTCTTTGCGACCGAGATCCCCACCGAGGAGCCGAGATTGTAGGGCTTCACGATCACGGGATAGCCCACATGCTCTTCAATAGACGTTATCATATAGTCCATTCTGGCGTAATCCGAAAGCGTATAGCAAAATCCGTCGAGCACCGGTATCCCGTTCTCCCGAAGGATCACCTTTGAAGCGTATTTGTCCATTCCGAGGGCCGAAGGAGTCACGTCGCAGCCTGCGAAGGGAACACCTATGGTCTTCAGATATCCCTGAAGAGTCCCGTCCTCGACATTCGTACCGTGAACCACCGGAAATACCATATCTATCGGGATGGGCGAGGAATAGATATCCTTCTTCAAAAGTTTCTTCTTCGCGGGGAAAGGCGTGAGGAAAAATTCACCGCTTTCCTTTACGATAATAACCCTCTGCGATGTAGAAATGAGAGCATCAATATCCCTGTAGCTTTCGATCTGTCCCACCTTTTCACCCACAAAAAGGCTTGAGTCCTTTGTCATATATACGGGAGTGATCACATATTTTTCTGGGTCCATATTCTGTACAGCCTGAAGCGCGGAAATGATAGAGACCTCGTGCTCCACACTCCTGCCGCCGAAAACCACGGCTACTCTGAGTTTTCCTGTCTGGGGTTCGCTCATATTTTATGCTCCTTTTTTTAATAATTTTCCGGAAGATCGTTTTCAAGCAGTATAAATTTGTGCCGGCTCGACCTGATCCCTTTATATGCGTATTCTATCGCTTCCTTCACATCGTTGAAAACGAAGATCCTTTCTTCGTCAAAGCCTTCATTTAGAGCGCCTTTTTTGATGGCATTTACATTCTTTTCAGAAAGCCCCTTTGTACCGGCGACAAGGATAATATAGTCCATATGAAACTCTGCCATATATCTTCCGAAGGCTTCGTTGTACTCCTCCTGCTTTTCCCCGAGTTCGACCATTCCGGGAGTCACCACTATCTTCTCCCCGTCCTTGAAGAGAGCCATGGTCATCACTGCAGCCCTTGAGCCGACGGGATTTGAATTGTAGGCGTCATCCACCATGGTGACATTATCCCCGCCCGGTCGCAGGCACATCCTATGTTCCGCAGGACGAAGCCTTCGCACCGGAACTATCAGCTCTGAAAGCTCAATCCCCATGACAGATGAAACACTTATGGCAGCGAGCACATTTATAACATTATAGCCCCCTATGAGCTGCATTGCAAAAGCCGCTTTTTCCCCCTTCGGAGAGGTGACGACAAATGAAGTCCCCGACTGGTCAGCCTTTATATCAGAGGCGGTAAAGCCGTTTACCTTTACTTCATCCCCTGTCTGATACCATATTATCTTTTCGTATGAGTTTCTCGAAGCCTCTTCATCCCTTATGTTTTCGTCATCAGCATTCAGGAATATCATCCCGCCGTTTTTCGTCACGCTGTCAAAGAGCTCGAACTTCGTCTTTTTGACATTTGAGATATCGCCGAAGGTCTCAAGATGCTGGGGTCCTACTGCAGTGATGACGCCGTGATCGGGCTCCACCATATCGCAGAGTTCCTTGATGTCACCGACATTTCTTGCCCCCATCTCGCAGAGGAAGATGCGGTCGCTCCCCTTCATATTTTCCCTGATCGTCCTTACAACCCCCATCGGAGTATTGAAAGATGAGGGTGTCGCGCAGACCTGATACTTCACGGACAGAAGATCCCGGAGGAAGAATTTGACCGAGGTCTTCCCGTAGGAGCCCGTGATCCCTATCACGATGAGCCCGTTTTCCCTCATCTTTGAAAGCTTCTTTTTTGCGTCGTTGATGAAGGATGAGGCCACCGCCTTTTCAACGGGCGATATCAATATTGCGGAAAGCATTATGGAATAAGGCGTCAATGCCGTCATGAAAAGAAGGCCGCCGGAAAGGAAGGCGATCGCAAGCAGAAGATCCTTCAGAATGAAGAATGGAATGAAAAAAAGAGCCGCCGGGATAATGAATGTAAAGATGATATGCGTGCACAAAAGCCGCTTTGCCCGGCTCGTCATCACAAGAGGCTTCTTTGACCCGGCCTTTTCAACGAAGCGGTAGCCTCCCGCTATGCCGTCCGAAAGGAAGAAGGAAAATACCGCGGCAACAATGGCGATCACGGCGCACATCACAGTAAATGATCTGGTATAGACATAGATGCGATAAAGCAGCAGGAAAAATACGCCAACGAAGGCAAAGCCCATGGTGGTCGGGATTATGTTCTGACGCGGCATGTTCTTCGAGAGCCACCTTTTGTAATCACTTCTCTTGTAGCTTGAAAGCTGGAACATGTGGATCGAATAAAGGGAAAGTGATCTGAAAGCAAAGATCGCCGAAACAATGATGACAGAAAATAATATTAAAAAGACTGTTTCCATCACTTATCCTCCGGCCGAAAGAGATAGCTTTTGATTATGCCCCTGAAAGTATTTATATCCTCTATGAAGCAGTAATGCCCTGTATTTTTGATGACGGAGAGTCCGGAGTTTCTGATGAGGGAATTCATTTTTTCTCCATCCGAAAGCGGTGTCGCCGTATCCTTCTCTCCCCAGATCAGAAGAGTCTCATAAGGTATCTTTGAAAGGCAGTCGGTTAAGTCTTCGTTTATCGCCATCACCATTGCCTGCTTCATAATGGGCGTTGAATTCCTGTAATCAGCACTGCCCTGGCGCGAAAACCAGAGGTCTATCATATCGGGAGCGAGCTGATGGACAAAATCATTTTGGAATACTTTTTTTAAGAATTTGTAACGGAGGATCGAGCACTTCTGCTTGAAGGTCTTCTTTGCCTTAAGTCCCGCGGAATCAAGGAGGATAAGTTTTTCTATATCAAAGGGAATGGTCTTTTGATCGCGGGAGGTGAGCTTTATTATTATCCTTCCGCCGTAGCTGTGGCCGAGGAGGATCACATTTTTTACAGCAAGCTCTGAGAGAAAGCGGATCAGAAAGTCTGCGTATTCATCCACGTTCCAGGCTCTATCGGGCTCCCTTGTCTCTCCGAAGCCCGGAAGATCAAGCCTTATCACGCGATAGTCCGGGGACTCTGAAACTATGAAGGATGAGATGCTCTCATAGACGCTCATGTCGGTCCCCCAGCCCTGGAGGATCACAAGGGTATGGGGAGCGAGTGCGCTTCCCTCTGATATGTAGCTTATATCAATTCCATCAACGTTTACGGTCATGTCCTTATCACACAAATCGACCCGGCAGAGCACCCCCCTGCCCCGCCGGGTCGAATCAAAAATCAATCGATCGTTTTTGAATAGTAACACATTTCAGAAAAAAAGGAAACCTCAAAAAATCACCCTCCATATGATGTAAAGCAGCAGCAGATGTGCGGGATAGAAAATATAGAAAAAGTACTTTCTCTGCCGGCCCTTTGAGCCGTTGTACATGGCTATCGGAAGGATATCGATAAGGGCTATGAGCTCGGTCCTTGAGGTTGTAAACACAAGGATGACCACTGAAAACGTGAAGGCAAGGAGCCGCCGGAACTTAAAGCCATAAGTCACGACCTCATAGATATCCTCCCTGCCGTTCCTTGTTTCGCGCCGCATCACACGGCCGTTCCCGGTCTCCCCCATGAAATACATGATGAGGCATGCCGCGACTCCTCCCGCGGCATAATCGGTCAAGAGCAGCTTCCCCGCGTATATGGAGAGGGCCGCTATGAAAAAGGAGGCGACATATGAGATTATCCTTAGAAAAATGCTCTCGCACGCCCTTCTCGTAAGAAACTCCACAAGGGTTATCGCAAGCCCTGCCAGAAGAAGGGTGATCATCACATTCTGATAGCCGGTATAGAAGAAGGACTTATTGAAAGCAAGGTCAAAGGGTATCTCAGAGATCAGCGCGAATATGAAAAGACGAAACAGGTACTTTGCCCTGTTTCTCGTATGATAAAAGCCCTCGGCAAGAAGGAATATGAAGATGGGAAAGGCTATACGCCCGATGCCGCGTCCTATCTGATAGACAGCCTGTATGTCAAGCCCCGTGAATGGACCTGCTATCACCATCCGCCCGGACATCAGATCCGGATATTTCCCGCTCAAAAGCGGAGCAATGAGGACATAGGTGATATGGTCTATCAGCATCGTAACGATGGCTATTACCTTGAGGGTAAAACCCGTTACCCTGTTTTCGTCAGTCATCAGTGATGATGACCTCCCGCGGCTTCACCCTGTGCATCGCCCGCAGCATCTCCATATCCGGTTCAAAATAAGCCCGAAACTGCTCGCCCCTGTGTGATGAATCCTTCCCTACTATGCAGTAGACTATGGCGTTTTGGTCGCTTCCGGTACAGTCGTAGGTCCTGATCTTGAGCTTCTCATACTCTTTAAGGGCCGGGGAAGTTAGTGGCGCGAGGATATCAGTATCCTCCTTGAAATTGATATTGAAGAGCGTCTTCCTCTTTACCTTTCCGATAACCCTCGCGATATCAAAATATCCTCCCGTGAAATTGTAATCAAACTCCAGGCTCATTGAGCGAAGCAGGAAGTAGATCATCACATAAAGGACGATCGACGCCATTATGAACAATGCCCCCGCGCCTGTCACAAGAGTGATGACACCGCCAAGGAGAAAAGTGGTCGCAAGTATGAAGAGGACCACCGCAAGTATCTTCTGCAGTATTGATGGTTTTCGAGTTACAGTATCTTCAAAAAATCTTTCGTCAGTCATGACAGATCCGCCTTATCCTTTTTCTTCTCCCTGCATTTTTCTATTGTATGCTTCAGGAGGTCTATATCTATCGGCTTTGCGATATGATCGTTCATACCCGCTTCCTTGCAGCGTTTCACGTCTTCAGCAAAGGCATCCGCCGTCATCGCTATGATGGGGATAGTCTTTGCGTCAGGATGCCCCGACGCCCTTATCTCCTTCGCAGCCTCAATACCGCTCTTGTTCGGCATACGAAGATCCATGAGGATGAGGTCATAATGCCCCGCTTCTGATTTCTCAAACATATCAACGGCCATCTGCCCGTCCTCCGCATGATCTACCGATACGCCCTCCTCCTCAAGAAGCGTCACGACGACTACCGCGTTCACATACTGATCTTCCGCAAGCAGAACCTTCGTTCCGGAAAGATTGATCTTCCCCGCTTCATTTGATCCGTCCTTTGAAAGATCCCTCCTGCCGCCTTCCCTGTATTCGGAAAGCCCGTAATAAAGAGTGCTCTTGAAGAGCGGCTTTGAGATGAAGTCATTCACCTTGGCTTCCCTTGCCTCTTCCTCTATGTCGCTCCTGTCATATGCGGAGATAATGCTGATCGGCATATCATCGCCAACGATCTCGCGGAGGCGCTTTGCGGTCTCGATGCCGCTCATGCCGTCCATCTTGTAATCTATGAGCGCCGCAAAATAGGGATCGCCGGAATCCCGGGCGCTCTCCACCATGCCGATGGCCGCCTCTCCGTTTTCCGCGGAATCGGGTCTGACGCCGAGTTCCTTTAAGGTCATTACAGCGCTCTCTCGAAGATCCTCATTGTCGTCGACGACCAGTACCCTCCAGTCGGGAAGCTGCTCATCCTCAGCCGGCATCTCGGCCTTTTGAAGGTCAAGGATGACATGGAAGGTTGTTCCCTCGCCCTGAACGGAATTTACCTCGATCTCTCCTCCCATGGCGTCGATGATGTGCTTCGTGATCGCCATTCCGAGCCCCGTTCCCTGGATCTTGTTGACGCGCTTGGAGTCCTCTCTTTCAAAAGCGTTGAAGATCTTTTTCCTGAATTCCTCCGACATCCCTATTCCGGTATCGCTTACAGTGATGTGATTTCTCACATAGCCGGCCCCAAGAGGAGAATCCTCCTGCGAGAGGGATATCGAGATCGAGCCGCCTTCGGGAGTGAACTTCATGGCATTGCTCAGGAAATTGAGGAGAACCTGGTTTAAGCGGACTCCATCGCACATTACACGCTCGCACTGAATACTGTTAATGAATATATCAAAGTTCTGCTTCTTGTCGCGGAGCTGGTTCCTGATGATATCGCAGACTGTGCCCATTGCCTCCTTCAAAGACAAAGGTTCAAGATTGATAGACATCTTTCCGCTCTCGATCTTTGACATATCAAGGACATCATTTATGAGACCGAGCAGCTGCTTTCCGGCAAGATCTATTTTCTTTAAGCAGTCTTCGACCTGCTCGGTATTATTGATATGGGATTTTGCGATAGCGGTCATTCCGACTATGGCATTCATGGGAGTACGGATATCGTGGCTCATGTTTGAGAGGAACTCGCTCTTTGCCCTGTTGGCGTGCTCCGCCTCCTCCCTGGCCTTCTCCGCTTCCTCTCTTGCCCTCATGGCTTCGTCGTTTGCTGTCTCTGCCTCCTGCAGAGAGTCTTCTGCCGTCTGCCTTGCAGCAACAGCCTCTTCTGTCGCGCTCTGAGCCTCCACCATAGCATCCTCGGCACTCGCGCGCGCTTCATCAAGCGCAGCCATCTGCTTCTGGCTGAGCCGGTAATACATTATGAAAACGAGAAGGATGCCAAGCCCCAGTATCACGACGCAGACAGCCATTGCAGCAGCGCGTGAGGAACCCATATCCTCTATCGTCTCGTCAAGGACGCCGTAAGGCATTACGGCGACCATCGTCCAATGGCTGCCCTCAAGGGGCGCTGCGTAGAGATTCCGGCGCTCCTGCTTTCCTGTGTCGGGATTTGAAAAGATGACGGAAAACGAGTATTCCGTCCTGTTCTCTATGGCTTCAGAAAGGTTTGTGATTATACTTTCGACATCGCTTCCGTCAGACGGCTTTGAGTATTTGGTCAGCCTCTGATAAAAATTATCCTCATAGGAATCATCATTTCTGACAAGATAAGTTCCGTCCGGATTTAATATATGAAAATAAGCAAGAGTCCCGGCAGCGTCAAGATGGAGCATGTCAAGGAAGAGATTGAATCGTCTGCAGCAGATGATACCTATGCTGTTCTCACCGTTTGACATGGGATAGCTTGCCGGGTAGACCCAGCCTATGATATCTTCATTTGAGTTTCTTCCCCTCGTGACCGCGAACTCATCCTTGTCAAGCCTCTTTATCACAAAATCGACATTTTCAAGGCTTTCGAGCTTTGTCCCGTATACCGTCTCTATCGTACCCTTCCCCGAGATCAGAGCGCAGGTACGAAGATCCTGAAATTCAGCAGCCTCAGATATATATTGTTTGCAGGATTCGGCTGTAGGTGAAGGGTCCCTTGCCATCGCTCTGTCTATTGCGCGCGTAAGGTATTTCAGCTGATTGTTCCTGATGGAAACAATGGAGCTGTAATGGTAAGCGGCCTCGTTTGTGATGCCGGTGAGATAGGTCTTTCCGATCTTCTCCACGTCTATGCCCGTCTCTCTTGACATAAAGCGGTTCATCCCAAAGAGAGTCGCAACGGAGAGCGCGGCGATGAAGATCATTCCAAAGGTTATGAGCCTGGTGGATTTCTTCCTCATAGGATCTTCATATACTCCTCTCTCTGCCGCTCTATCGCGTCCATATCCTTTTCATCCGGAAGTTCCTTTGCTCTCAGGACCTCGGTGACCTCATCAAGCTCGTCCGCGAGAGGATAAAGGCAGAGATTTGAAAGTACCCCCTTGAGCGCATGGGCGGCCTCAAAGGCACCCTCAACATCCTTTGCCAATACCTTTTCCTTCAGGACTTCGAAGTTCCTGTCCTTCAAGGCCGTCCCTATCAGCATTGCATAGAGATCTTCCTTTCCGGCGCATCTTTTCAGACCTGTTTCAATATCCGCGCCTATCGCGCGGGCCTTTTCTATCACTTCGTTCATTTTCCTGCCTCTTGCTCCTTTTTGATAAGCTCCTCAAAGTCCTCTGCCGAAACGGGCCTGCTGAAATAGAAGCCCTGTACCATATCGCAGCCCATGGTCTTCAGCTTTTCAAGCTGTTCCTCTGTCTCAACACCTTCGGCATTTACCTCGACCTGAAGGACGCTTGCGATATTCATTATTATTTCTATTATCTTTTCGTTTTCGGGACTTAAGTGCATCTTTCCGACAAAACTCATGTCAAGCTTTAAGACATCAAGCGGTATCAAGCCCAGGAGGTTCAGCGCTGAATAACCTGTCCCGAAATCGTCCATCTCAAGGATGAAGCCCGACTCACGAAGCTTCTTCACTGCGTTTATCATGGTCTCCTGCTCCTCGGAATATGCCGATTCCGTGATCTCCACATGAAGGTTCTTTTTCTCGATACCGGCGGACTCCACCAGCTCTGTAAGAGTATCGGAAAGCTGCGGATCAAAAAGGTCTATCCTCGAGGCATTTACGGAAACCGGGATCGTGAAGCCGAATCGGTTCTCCCAGTCCTTCACCTGAAAAGCCGCCTTCTTCCAGACAAACCTGTCAACGAGCTGTATTAAGCCGTTCTGCTCAAAAAGAGATATATACTTGTCGGGTGTCAGGAAACCAAAGTCCTTGTGTATCCAGCGGACAAGAGCCTCTGCCCCGCAGAGAACCGGTCTTTCTCCTTTGATCGCATATTTCGGCTGATAATATACAACAAACTGCTCTGTCTCCAGTGCCTGATTGATATCATGAATGAGACGCTGCTTGAAAAGAGTGGTCTCCCGAAGCTGCTGGTCATATATCGCAAGTGAGGTCTGATAATCATCCTTTATGGTATCCCCGGCGATCTTCGCGTACTGGAATACATCCACAAGTCCTACACTCTTGCTCTCGCGCTTGAATATACCGAGCCGAACATGTATGTTCGCATTCGGGAAATCAGCACGAAGGCGCTCATTGATATCCTTTGTGAGCTTTTCATAATCATCCGAGCGGGTGACGTAAAGATAAAACACATCCCCCTCACCATGCCCCGCAATACCGCCATGCTGACCGGCATAGATATGGAGAACATCGGAAAGGGACTTGAGAACTCCCTCAGCAACACTGTTTCCGTAAATCTCAGTCAAAAGTCCGAACTGATCTATGTCCGCGACGATCCCATCCATCTCCGACTCCATATGGAACCTGTCGATGAGTTCGCAATACTTTAAGAAGAAGCGCCTGGTATAAAGCCCAGTGAGCTCGTCCCGCTCGACGGATGAGATGATCTGCTTGTGTTCAAAGAACCTGACAGTGCGGTCCACTCTTGCGAAGATGATCTCCGGCATATCATATGGCTTTGAGATGAAATCAGCCGCACCGAGCCTCAGACTCTCAACCTCCATTGATTTTTCCGAGGTAAGGACTATGACGGGGATCTGCTCTGTCGCCGGATCTGACTGCATATGCTTGATGACATCAAAACCGTTCATCTTCGGCATCATGAGATCGAGAAGGACTATGGACAGAAGACCTTTGTTCTCCTGAATGAGAGACCAGGCCTCTTCTCCATCTTCCGCCTCAAGTATGTTGTAATCATTTGAAAATATATTGCCGAGAAGGAGGCGGTTCACCTCTTCGTCGTCAACTATGAGCATTGTGCGCTTTGAATCCTTGAAAAGCTCTAATTCTGTTTCCATACACTGTCCTCCAAAACTGAAAAAGCAGCAGGAGAAAACTCCCCCTTTTAAACATACTGATAGAATAGCAAAAAAACCCTCTGCTTTCAAGCAGAGGGCTCAGTGCAAGGATTCTGTTTTCAATGTATCGTAATGGGATTCCCCGTAAAGCCGGTCTCCTCGTCAGAGCCTGCATCGTCGGGCTTTGGCTCTGAAGTCCCCTCGTATTCAACGGGGTCGGGCTCAGGAATATTGACGGGTGTCTCAGCAGATGCAGAGCCTTCGCCTTCAAGAGGTTCTTCCCCTGTCAAAGGCACATCAGCATTCGAAGTATCACCTTCGGCATCGGGATCGGTAAGAGCGACAGCACCGCCTGCAAAACCGGGCGAGACTGTCTCCTGAGAGGTCGCCGGTTTGTCCGTACCTGCCGTGGACTGGCCTGTGGTCTCTTCCGATGAAGCAGAGGATGCCGGAGCATTCTGTGACGAAGCTTCCGATGTCTTCTGAGCGTCAGTTGAAGGATCCTGCGGCTTGACATCAGCGACTGTCACAGCGTCCGTCTTCAGTGTGCCGTTTTCAAGCTCCACTCTCGCCGCCGACTTTCCTTCCTTTGAAGCGTTCTGCCTTTCCGTCTCGGAAGCTGTGATCGCGATAACGTTTGCTCCCTCTCCGGTAGTCGCCTTGGCGGCTGTCGCAGCAGTTTCCTTCAGTGAGGCTGCCGTCCTTTCGTCATTTGAAGTAACGGAGATAAGTATCTCCTCAGAGCCGTCCTCGATATAGCCCTTGTCCTTCATTATCTCTATAGTCTGTTTGATGGCATTCTCAAGGGTCTTTCCCTTGATATTCTTCTGGTTCAGTTCCTCGGTGATCGGAGCTGCATCATCTGAAAGCGCTACCGCCCGAAGGACCAGATTGTCACGGTTCAGCGAATACTCAATAGAAGGCTTCACATCAATAGTAACATACGAGGAAACTATATTGTCCCTGTAGACCTTCGTCCCGCCGACTCCTGCCAGAACCGCAAGTGCAGCCGCTGCTGCCGCAACAGCAGTCTTGAAGCGTCTCTTTGTAAACTGCACAACGCTGCCGGTCTGCACCGCATCAAGCTCTATCTCGGCGCCGACCTCATAATTCCCCTTTATACGGACAAAGGCTCCATCCTCCCTCAGTATCGCGCAATATCCGTCTTTTGTTTCTGTTACTAAGCCTTTCATCTCACTGCCCGCAAAAATAATGCCTTTCTTTCACTGTTACTTCATGCTGTCAATATATCCGGCAACCAAAGGATAGCTACCGCCGAGTATCAGTGCACATGCGATCACATATCGCCTGTGCCTGTCTATTATCTTTCTTGAGACACCGCTCTTTTCGGTAAGTTCCTTCATCGGAAGGGCCTTTTTTTCCTTCAGCGATCTCATCATTTCAGGTGAGGAAAGAAGCGTCCTTATGGCAAGAGCCGTGCTGTCCTTTGTCTTTCCGGCCTTCGGAGAGCACTCGGTGAGATCCATAAAGGAAAACCCGTATTCCGAGAAAAGACTGCTCAGTTCCTGTATCTCATCTTTTATCCCTTCGCTTCTTACTCTTTCCGCCTCTTTTTCCTCAGCCAGAAGAACCTCTTTCTTCATTACCTCTGAGGAGATCGATAAAGAAGGATCGTCAGACGGATCCAGAAACTCAGTTCCTCCCGTATCTGCCGGGATCTCGTTCTTCCTTCGCTGATCCTTTCGAAGGAGGTCTACGACTCTTCTCTTGATAACCACGGAGGCAAAGGGATAAAAATTCCCCTTTGAAAGATCGTAGGCATTCAACGCCTCCGAGAAGGCCATGAGCGCTACGGACCACTCATCATCACTGTCTGTGATGAATCGTCCTGCTGCCGCAGAAGCCTGTTTCAGGATGAAATTCCTGCTGT
>CAMVHB010000019.1 GCA_947167155.1 uncultured Lachnospiraceae bacterium
ATGAGCTTGTGATCGAGAGAAAGCCGGATACCGACGAATTTCTTGACGCCGTCATCAAGGGGATGAACTGGGAGATAGAGGTTTACAACGGCACGAGGGAGCTTTTTGAAGGAAACAGCGCCCTTGAAAAGGACAAGGCAAACCAGGCTTTCGTTGATTTCTCTGCCGCGTTCAAAAGACATGATGACAACGAGATGGGACGGCTGCTCAGGGAAATGATAATCCCTTTCTTCACAGCGCTTGAAGGCGCCGCGATCTCAGTGATCGCAGACAATCAATAGTTTTTTGATACCTACGGCGCCGTTTTTTTCTCCCGGCGTCTTTCTTATATGAAGGGAACTTGCTATGGGAAGAAGCGCTGCGGGAGGCGGCCATTCATCAGGCGGCAGAAGCCATTCATCGGGAGGCGGCCATTCCTTTGGAGGCCACAGCCATTCATATTCATCAGGAAGGGGTTCATCCTCGCATAGCTCCTTTGGCTTTTCAGGTTCATCCTCCCATTCAGGCCATTCCGGTTCGTCCTTCGGTTCTCATGGGAGGCGGCCTTATTATTCCTCACCCATGTATTCCTACGGAGGAGGGAATTATTTCAGGCGCCGCGGCACCTTTTCAAGCGGAAGCTGCTGCTGTACGCCCACACTTACAGCAGGCTGCGGCTTTGTGTTCATCGCTATGATCGTCATATTCATGATAAGCGGTGCACTTATGGCTGCGATAGGACCGATCGGCACCGGCATCGGAAGAGTGCAGGAGAGCACCATAGTCCGCGAAAAGCTTGACAGGTCAAATGTCATCGAGACAGACTACATCGAGGACCAGGCGGGATGGATCACCTCAACCTATGACGCGACGAAGGGGATGAAGAAATTCTTTGAGCGCACCGGGGTCCAGCCCTTCCTGATCATTTCGGAAGAAATTGAGGGCAATAAATATCCCTCAATAGAAGAGCTGGATGAGTACCTCAAAAAGCGCTACGGGGAGCTTATTGCAGACGAGCAGCACATCCTGGTCCTCTTCTTTGACAACGGCGCGAGATGGGACACGCGATACAACTGCGGTTCGAAGGCGAAACTTTTGATGGATGATGAAGCCTGCGAGATACTGCTTGATTATTTTGATTACTATGCGGAGTCAGATCTCAATGATGATGACTATTTCTCAACGGTCTTTGACAAGGCATCGGAGAGGATAATGTCAAAGCCTCATTTCGTGACCGACTCAAAGGTGATCACGCTTATCGCCTTTGTTGTCATAGACGTGGTTGTCCTGATCATCATCATACTCCTTGCGGTCAGGAGAAGGAAAAAGAGGGCGCTTTGATTTATGACAAAGGATCCGTCCAAATGTCATTCTAAATAAGGGGTTGACCAGCATATGGCAAAGCAGCATAATCTTATGGATAGGACAAGACCCGGTCAACTGCAGCCGATCAGCCGTCGCTTGCGCTCGGCTTCTCGGGCAGTTTTCGGATGGGCACTCTTACCCAAATCAAAGATTTGGACAGTGCTCCAAAGACAAGACAAACAGCATAAGCTGCGCTTTTGTGGATAAAGCCCGCAGGAAAGCTTCCGGTTTACCGGAACTTTTCCTGCGGGCTTTTTTTTGAACGATAAGCAGTCAGGTGCATTCCGGGCTTTGTTTTCACTTAAGGATTATATAATGAGGGCAGAATCTTGAAAAATTCCATTTTGCAGCAGCTGAAGCAGTATAAGGGCGTATTCATCGCGGCACCGCTCCTGATGATCATAAGCGGGATCATGGAAACCTTGATCCCTCTGATGACGGCCCACATCGTGGATGATGGCATCGAACAGGGCAATATCAGCGAGGTGCTCCGTTGGGGCGGCTTCATGCTGATATTCGCTGTCAGCGCTCTTGTCTTTTCACTTCTTGGATATGTCTTTTCCGCCAAGGCCTCTTCCGGTCTTGCCGCGAATCTCCGGGAAGCCGTCTTCGCGCGGATCCAGGGCTTTTCCTTTTCGGAGCTGGACAGATTCGGCGTACCCAGCCTTGTCCTTCGCCAGACGACAGATGTGACGAATATCCAGACTGCGGTGCAGACCATCCTGACCCAGTTTTTCAAGACGCCCGTGGCTATCGTATATTCCCTCGTCCTGACCATGCAGCTGAATGTGCAGCTTTCCCTGGTGCTGATCATCGGAGTTTTGGCGATAGGTATTTTTCTTTCGGCCATCATCCTAAGGAGCATAAAGATGTATCGCCGGGTTTATGCGGATTACGACGACATGAACCTTTTGGTCCAGGAAAATGTGACGGGGATCAGGGTAGTGAAATCCTTTGCCCGGGAAAAGCAGGAAAGTGAACGCTACGGCGCCTCCGCCAATACCGTTCGAAAGGGATTTGTGAAGGTGGAAAGGCTCCTTGCCTTCAACAATCCCGTCATGATGCTGGCGCTTGAGTTCTGTTTTATAGGGATCGCCTGGATAGGCGCGCGCTTTATCAGTGTGGGCAGCATGACATCCGGCGACCTGACCGGCTTCATCGCCTATGCCTTCCAGATCATGTCCTATATGGCCATGATAGTCCTTTCCTTCGTGCAGCTTTCATCAAGCTTCGCTTCCATCCGCCGTGTGCGTGAGGTTCTGGAGACGGAAAGCTCCATCCAGGATCCCGCCCGGCCGGAAGAGGAGATGAAGGACGGTTCCATTTCGTTTTCCCGTGTATCCTTCCGCTATCAGCAGGGAGATGGCGGGAATGTGCTTGATGATATCGACCTTTCCATCCGCGCAGGCGAGATGGTAGGAGTTGTGGGGGCTACCGGCTCCTCGAAGACATCCCTCGTCAGCCTGATCCCCCGTTTATATGATGTCAAGAGCGGCGCCGTCAAAGTAGGCGGGAAGGATGTCCGTGAATATGACGCGGATACGCTTTCAGGAGGGATCTCCATGGTCCTCCAGAAAAATGTCCTGTTTTCCGGTACCATCCTTGAAAACTTAAGGTGGGGAAAGCCCGACGCCACCATAGCGGAATGCGAGGAAGCCTGCCGGATGGCCTGCGCCGATGCCTTTATTTCCGAAAAAGAGAAAAAATACGAAGAGGTCCTGGAGCAGGGGGGCTCCAATCTTTCCGGAGGGCAGAGGCAGCGCCTGTGCCTTGCCAGAGCGCTTATCAAAAAGCCGAAGATACTGATCCTCGATGATGCCCTTTCGGCGCTTGATACGGCTACGGAGGCAAAGATCCGAAATACCCTGAGAACGGAGATGCCGGAAATGACAAAGGTCATCATTACACAGAGGGTTGGCTCCGTTCGTGACGCGGACCGCATCATTGTTCTGGACAAGGGCAGGGTCGTGGGCTTTGATACCCATGAAAAACTGATGGAGAGCTGCAGCCTCTATCGGGAGCTCGTTGCCGCGGCTGAGAATGAAGAAGAGGAGGGATCCGCATGAAGGAAGCATTGATCCGGCTGCTGAAGTATATTACAAGCCGATACCGGTTCTTTTTCTGGGTCACCATGATATGCGTGGTGGTGTCGGCGCTTACCTCTGTGGGCGCGTATTCCTATCTGTCGGCGCTGGTGGATCAGTATATCACGCCGCTCATCACGATGGAGGACAAGGCGGCAGGCTTTGCCGCCCTCTTCAGGGCGCTGATTCCTCTGGTAGTGATGTTCGTGGCGGGAGTTCTGGCCCAGCTCATTCAGGCAAGAGCTGTGGCGCGCATGACCAACGGAACCATGTACGCGCTCAGAAAGGATCTCTTTGACAGGATGGAACGCTTTCCGGTCGGATATTTTGATACCCATACCAGGGGGGAGATCATGTCCGTCTATACAAATGATACGGAAGCCATCCGCCTGATGATAAGCCAGGGACTCCCGAATATCGTGTCCGCACTCATCTCCATCGTCGCCATTATGATCGCACTTCTGGCGCTGAATATCCCGCTTGCCCTTCTTGCAGTGATGATGGTCGGACTTATTGTATTTGTCAGCATGAAGATCATAGGCTCAGCCGGAAACAGCTACAACGCCCAGCAGGAAAATCTGGGCGGCCTGAACGAATATGTGGAGGAGATCTTCAGCGGGCAGAAGGTGGTGAAGGTATTCCGGCGTGAAAAAAGGTGCATGGAGGAGTTTCGGGAGAAAAATGAAAAGCTCCGGAAAAGCGCTTACTCGGCTTCAAAATACACGGGGATTGTCAGCGCGGTCAATATGCAGGCCGGGAATATCGTTTTTTATTTCCTTTTCGCGGTCCTCTGCAGCATCTTTGTGATCAACGGCTGGGGCGGGATGACCATAGGAAAGACCATCGCCTTCCTCTCTCTTTCAAAGACTATGAACGTGCCGGTGGTCCTGGCTTCGGGACAGATATATTCCTGCGTAACGGCGCTCGCCGGAGCAAAGAGGATATTTTCCATGCTGGATGAGAAGCCTGAAGCGGACGACGGAACGCGTACCATCGCGCGCGGGGATGTCAGGGGACAGGTGGAGCTTTTGAACGTGAACTTCTCCTATGTGCCGGGAACGCAGATCCTGAAGAACATCAGCCTCATCGCAAAGCCCGGCGAAAAGATCGCGATCGTCGGCTCCACCGGTTCCGGCAAGACCACTATCACGAATCTTTTGAACCGCTTTTACGATCTTGATAGCGGGGAGATCCTGCTTGATCAGGTCCCTGTTTCCTCCTTCCGAAAAGAGGATCTGCGGCGTCAGATCGGGATCGTCCTTCAGGACACCCAGCTTTTTACAGGAACGATCCTCGACAACATCCGTTACGGAAATCCCGGCCTTTCGGATGAGGACTGTATAAGGGCAGCTGAGACCGCCCGGGCAAGCGATTTCATCACGCGTCTCCCTGACGGCTATCACACAAAACTGACACGAAACGCGGAGAATCTGGCAGAGGGTCAGAGGCAGCTTCTTTCCATCGCGAGAGCAGTGGCTGCGGATGCGCCTATCCTGATCCTCGACGAGGCCACAAGCTCGGTGGATCCCAGGACAGAAAAGCTGATCCAGCAGGGCATGGACAATCTCATGAAGGGGAGGACTTCCTTTGTGATCGCCCACCGGCTTTCCACCATAAAGAACAGTGACAGGATCATTGTACTTGATCACGGACAGATCCTTGAGAACGGAAACCACAATGAGCTTATGAAAAATAAGGGAGCATATTACAAGCTTTATCGAACCGGACAGGCATAGGTAATTTTAAAAAAGGAGGCTTTATGGAAGAGATCAGATTGCTGCAGAGCGAGAAGAACAGCGTGGTTGTTGGATTCAGCGGAAAGATCAGCATTAATAATGCTCCCGAGGCGGAAAAGGAGCTTTCAAGGATCCGGAAGGAAAACCCCCAGGGGGGACTGGTCTTTGATTTTGAAAATCTCAGCTACATCTCAAGCGCGGGACTTCGGGTCATTTTGAACGCGGCACAGCTGGAAAAGGGGAATAAAGTAAAGATCTTCAATATTTCCCCGGAGATCTATGAAATTCTGGAAGATACCGGGTTCACAAGGATATTTGAGACGCACAAGGCCTTGAAGAAGTACTCGATGGAAGGCTTTGAGCTCATTGGAAAAGGAGCGAACGGGGAAGTTTATAGGGTGGACAGTGAAAACATCATAAAGCTGTTCCACAAATCCGCGCCGCTCGAAACCATAGACCGTGAGCGAAAGCTGGCCCAGCAGGCACTTGTCGAAGGCATCCCCACAGCCATATCCTATTCCGTCGTCATGGTGGACGACCGGTACGGGATCATGTTCGAACTGATCGACGCGGATTCACTCTCCGCCACCCTGAAAGGAAATCCCGGGGAATATGATACTTATGTGGATAAATATATAGAGCTTTACAAGAAGATCCATGCCATCAGGGGCGACGCGTCCCAGTTTTTGAGCATCAAGCAGGTTTATCATGATGCCATAAGCGAGTCCGCGGAGCATTACAGCGATGAGGAGCTGGGAAAGCTCCGCGCTCTGGTGGATTCGGTTCCTGAGACAGGGACGCTGATCCACGGAGATTACCATCCAAACAACATCATGGTCCAGAACGGAGAGCTGATCCTTATCGACATGGGGGATATGACCATCGGGCATCCGATCTTTGATTTCCTTGCCACGGCGGCAACTCAGGTCAATCTGGTCAAGCTTAGCCCGGAGTATGCGGAGTTTCATACCAGAATGCCGGCCGAACTCATCACAAAGACCTGGAGGAGGCTCATAGACAGCTATTTCGCGGATTATCCCGAAGCGGAACGCTCACGCATAGAGGATCAGATCTGCATTTTCTCAAAGCTGAAGGTTGCCCTCGCCCCCTACTTCGGAAGGGGCGCGACTCCTGAGATCATTCAGGCCAGCATCGAAGATGCCAAAACAAATTTCCTTCCGAAGATCGACAGCCTGATAGGTTCGGTGGACTGGTAAAGGAGAGATAAATGAAACGGATCGTATTATATTCAAGCAACAGCAAATACAGGGACAGGACCAGCAACTGTACGGTCTATCCCAAATGGGCCGCTCAATGGGATCAGGTGGCGGCGCGGCATCCGGATTATGAAATCTATCTTGTGGTGCAGCTGAACGGAAGATATTTTCTTGATATCCGTGACGGTGAGCTTACGGAAAGGCCAAAGAAGATAAATCTCAGGATCCTCCCCATGGAGGCGAAGCGGGACGAATTCATCGAGGCCGTGGCGGAGATAGGACCGGATCTTGCGATCGCGATGCCCGGCCCGGTCAGCGGTTACGACTGGAACGGGATCCGTGACGCGGATATCGCTGAAGGGCTCAGGAAGCGCGGGATCGAGACCGTATGCTATTCCGCCGGGACAGCGCTTGACTGTTTTGACAAATGGCGCACCCATCAGGTACTGAAAGCAAACGGCTTTCGCATTCCGGACGCGATCTATCTCAATCACGAGCTTTTTGTTTCAAAAAAGCTGGACGCCGTTTCCACGGGGAATGTATATCAGGAACACATCCTGTGGGAAGTTTGGAACATGGAGATGCCTGTTGTCATCAAGAGCACCACAGGCTCATCCTCGATGGGGATCTTTGTCGCAAAGTCTTTTGAGGAAGCAAGGGATTATCTTTTGTCAGAGTCGCTGAAAGAGGACGTCCTGATCGAGCAGTTTTTGAAAGGCGAAGAATACGGAGCCGAGGTACATGGGGACAGGGGCGGCTATGTAGTCTCGCCGCCTTATCGCATCTTCAATACCGTAAGCGGGCAGCTGAACGATCCCCTGGGCGCCACAACCCTGAAATACGGACCGGTCCTGAATGAAGACCTCCATATTGAAGAATTGAGGGGCGAGCTTCGCAGAATGGCCGATATCATGGGATTTTCAGGGATCATGGAGATCGACCTGGTCCTTGTCGGGGGCGAGTGGTACATCCTGGAGATCAACAACCGCTGGTCCGGGCTTACAACGCTGATCACGGCATCCCAGGAAAGGCTTCCCTTTGATGTATACGTCAGCGAGGCGGGAAGTGATCCCGCGCGCCTGGATGATGTCAAAAACCTGAAATATGCCCTGCAGTTCAAGATGAAAAACGCGTCTTCGGATGATCTTGAAAGGATATCAAAGGAGTCCGGAATGAAGAGCGTCATCCAGTATGACGTAAGGCTTCCGGGAAAAGAGCCCTTTTCCTTTAATGATGCGGTAATAGGCGGATATGATTCCATGAAGGAGCTTCTTTTGGGCTTTGAGGCGCTTCAGAAAAAATATCCCAAGATGATTTCCGGGGAGCTTGCAGAGGCTCTGAAGGAAAAGGAAGGGGGAGCCTGATGCTTTTGATTGAGGGTTTTGATAAGGAACGTAATTACCGTACGCTTGCCCTTGGACCGGATCTTTTTCACCGGGCGCTTGAATGCGTGCTCCTTGGAGAAAAGCGTTTCCATGTAAAAAATCAAAACGGAGAAGACTTCGATCTCCTCTATACGGACAACCAGAGCTGGGCGGAGAGTTCTTTGGAATACCCGGATTCACCGCTCTTTCATCAGGATCCTTTGTATCCGCCCTATATTTTTTATGATGAGCATGATGAGGGAAAGCTCTGCCTTGATATCTTCGAGGGCTTTAAGAGCATATGGTTTCAGGAGATCAGTGAATACACGGTGGTACTGACGGGGGTACTCCTTTCCCAAACAAATATCTCAATCCTCTGGAAGGATGAACGGATCCGCTGGTTCTATCCCGATGAGGAGAGGATCAGGATAACCGGGGAAGAGCCGGACAGTTCCGATGAACAGACGCTGAAGGTCATAAATACCTTTCATGCCTCCGCGTTTGTCTGCGATTTTATCACCATGGATCCTGTAGTGCTTTTTCATCATGTCTTTGTCTGGCAGTGGCTTACAAAACTTCCGATGGACAAGGTCAAATATGCAGAGATCCTTGTGGCCAGGTCTGAAGGGATAGGAAGTATCCTGACGCTCTATGCCAGAGCCAGTCATTTTCTGGAACGCTTCGGGATAGAGGTGACGCTGCAGAGCGGCAGCTCACGCTACGCCGATCATATCATCGGGAAATATTTCAACATCCGTTTGACACCGGAGGATTCGGATGAAACCAATACCATTTACATTACAAATTATTACAGCCTTCTGTTCACGAAGATGCTCCGTTATTCCACCGGTCATGATTTCAGCGCGTCAAACCTGAACCCGCGTTTTCTTTCAGAGATGAAGGAATATGGGGACGTGGTCTTCGCGGACAAAAGGATGCTTGGGATCCTCCTCCGGGGCTCGGATTATATCGCCTCCGGGATGAGCGGAGCCTCCGCCCCGGTCACCGTGGAATCAACCCTGCCAAAGATCCGGGAATGGATGGAGGAAGAAAAATACGACGGGATCTTTCTCGCCACGGAGGACCGGGATATCCTCGACAAGATGCTTAAGGCCTTTCCCGGGAAGATCCGGGTCATTTCCCAGGAGCGCTACAGCATCACGGATTTTTCACGGGAAAACGTAACGACCATCAGCGAGCTTGACAAAAAGCGGCATCCCGAAAAAGAGGACTATGACGCCTTTGTGGAGGATTCACTGGCAAATTATTTCTATGCCCTCTATCTTCTTTCACGCTGCGAGTCCTTCATGTATTCCGGACAGTGCGGAGGCATCGTTATGGCAAAGGCCCTGAAGCCGGAGGGCTTCAAGCGTTTGTGGTGTTTTGCCGAGAACAAGGAAGGATTCAAAGCATGAATATCAGAAGGATAAGGTTCCCCCATCTTTACAATTTCAGGGATCTCGGGGGATATGAAGCAAACGGCGCCGTAACGTCCTTTGGACGCCTTTTCCGCGGAGACTGTCCCTCAAAGCTTACGCCTGAGGAATGGGACAGGCTGAAGGAAATGGGGGTTCTTCAATTGATCGACCTTCGGAGCACCTATGAGGTGCGGGAGGATCCGGTCAATTGGCCGGACGGGATCGATTACCACCATTGCCCTTTCCTGCCGGAGGATCACAGCATCAAAGATCCGGGCCTTGCGTCAAAGAAGTTTCTCGAAAGCCTTTCACTGGATTACAGCTTCATGCTGGGCAGATCTCTTGAGACGGCGGCAAAGGCGCTTTCGCTTATCACGGAATGTCTTTCAAAGGGCAATGTATATTTCTTCTGTACCGCCGGAAAGGACCGGACAGGGATCATCGCGGCGGCGGTCCTTTATCTCTGCGGGGTTGCCCCGGAGGATATCATCGCGGATTACTGCGTTACGGAGATATATAATGCCGACGTGATCGAAGAAAGGATCAATTCGCTGCCGGAGGACATGCGGGCGCAGATCTCGCCGGAGAGCCTGGAGCAGGCCTCGGCATCCAAAGCATTTACCATGAAAGATCTTCTTGGCTGGATGGATGAGAACGATTTTCCGGCGCTTATGCAGGAAAACGGGTTTGGCACGGAAAGCAGGGAGACCCTGCGCTCTGCACTCACGATCAGGACCTGAAAAAAAATAAAGGAGGAAAATGATGATAAGCTATAACACAAGGCTGCTTTATCTGATGAAGCTGCTCGGGGACATCTCCATGTGGTACCGTGTCGTCATGAAGACACCGGTAGACGGAAAGCTGCTGAATGAAGCGGCCCAGGAAGCCATGATCCGTTATCCTTATCTCGGGAAAAAGATTGTAATTGAGAATGGAACCTATGTGTACAAGGAGAACCATGCTCCCGTGCCGGTGGTGGAGGGAACAAAAAACCTTCCGAAATACGGTTCAGAGGAAGCCAACGAACATCTCATACTTTTGAATTACGACGGCCGCGCGATCTACTTCAATATGAGCCATTGCCTGAGCGCCGGGCGGGGCTTTGCCCGCTGGGCCTATTCCGTCCTTTATGCTTATGAAAAGCGGATCTCGGGGAAAGAACCCGATTGTCCGAAGATCCGCCGCCCGGATGTACCCCCGGAGCCGGGAGAAGACTTTCTGGAGCCTTTCTCTGGTCTTCCGGAGGATGCTCCCGCCTTCAAGGGCTTTGGTCCCGATATCAATCCCATCCCTCCTTCAAAGCTGGAGGAGCTGATCGGGGAAGGGGGTGGAGACGGGCTATATGTAACGCTCATCAAGCTGGACGGAAAGGAAGTAATGTCAAAGGTAAAGGCCTGCGGCGCCTCGCCGGCCACCTACTTCGGCGCCCTTTACTACAAATCCTTCCTTTCGATGATGAAAGAGGCTCCGGACTGCTTCAACCTCGCTACGGCCTGCGATTCCAGCGATGAGCTGGGACTTTCAAAGACCATGTCCCTGATCACGAGATTTTTGAGCTTCCCAATCACTAAGGCTGAATCCGGCCTTTCCGTGGGAGAACTTGCGGCAAAGGGACGGGTTCTCATCAAAGAGCAGATGGATCCTTCCCTTATGGCAGATATCCTGAAGAGAGAGGAGAAGGTCCTTGTGGAGATGGAGGCGCTTCCCACAATCAGTGAAAAAGCCGCGTATTACGCTATGAACAACGCGGCAGTCGGCCTTACTCCCACCACCCTTGTAAGCTATGTGGGAAGGATCGATCTCGAAGGTCTTGATAATGTGGAATGCTGGGAAGAAGGGGGCGCCACCGGGAAACGCGGACTGCTCATCCTCTCTCCTGAAAACAAATTCCATCTGATATTGCACCATACCGTTTCGGAAAATGACAAAACCGTGGCGTCCATGGTGGATGAGCTGAAAAGGGAGGGACTTGCGTCCGAGGTCGTGCATACTCTTCCGCAGAACCACATCGGCCTTGTCTTTCCGGAGGAGTGAGTATGGTGGACAGGGTAAGGAGCATCTGCGGTACCGCCTTTTTTGATGATGAAATGTTTGAACTCCGGCACGCCATGCTGCTCACGATCACCTTCGATGAACCGCTTGACAGAAACCGGATGTCGGAAGCTCTTTCGAAGGCGGCAAAGGTCTGCCCCTACATGGCTTTTTCCGCGGAAAAGGATGAGAAAGGGATACTTTATTTCACAAAAAGCGATTCTCCGGTAAGGCTTTCAGAAGCTCTCCCTGATCGCCTTGGAGGAGAGGAAACGGACGAGCATCTCTTCTGCCTCATCCCAAAGGGTAATGAGCTTTTCTTTTACTGCCACCACGCACTGACAGATGCCGCAGGGATGATATGGTTCATAGATGCCCTTCTGAATTCGTACTATGGATCGGAAAGCTTCATCTACAAGGGCGCCGGGAAGCCTGACTCATGTACGGATCTCATGGAGAGACCCATCCCCGTGCAGAGAGAATTGCGATCGGACCGCCTTCTTCCGAAGGATTTTTTCCGTTTTCCCAAAGCAGCTGAAGGGAAACACGGGCAGCTCGCGTACAAAAAGACCTTCCCGAAAAGAAGGTTTGAAATGTTCATGGCGGAAAGGAACTGTACTGAAACCGCCGCTCTATGGACCATAGTGCTTTCCGCGGTCCAAAGGGCTTACCCTGAAAATGACAGGCCGATCGTCGGGCGAAGCCCCGTAGATGTGAGAAAGCTTTTCGGCGTGAAGAACACATTTCAGAATGCCAGCCTTTCCCAGATCATCATAAAGGCGGATCCAAAAGAGATAAAAGATACGGACAGCCTCATCGACAGGCTCCACAGCTCCATCGCCAAGCAGTCGAACCATGATGACCTGGCTTTTTATATCAATGCCTACGCGAAATTCCTGCGTGACGGCGACAAGGAACACCTTTCCGACCTGCTTTCCGTTTTCACGCTCCCTTTCTGTATCAGCTATCTTGGGGAGGTGATCCCAAGGGCGGCGGCAGCGCATGTAAAAGCCGTGGATCTGAAGATGGATTCCTCTATCCCCTTCATGGCCTATCTCACGGTGGTCGGGGGCGAATGCCAGCTTTCAGTAAATCAGGCCTTTGAGGATACAGCTTACAGCGAGGCGCTTTCCGCCGTGATCGAAGAGCTCCTTCCTCCGCTTCCGGAGAGGATCGAACCTCTTTTTAAAGAGCCGGGCAGCAAAAGGTTTATGGAGAGGATAAAGGAGATCGTCGATACCTATCCGGACAGGACAGCCTTTGTGGACTTTGAGCGCCGGGTAACCTACCGTGAGCTTGAGATAGAAAGCGGCAAGGTATACCACTACCTGAAGCGCGCCGGCATCGGGAAAGAGGATTTCGTCCAGATCGTGATGCCGCGCGGGATAGGGACCGTAGCGTGCATGGGAGGCGTTCTCCGCGCTGGCGCGGCTTTTGTCCCTCTTGAGGATACCTATCCAAAGGATCGGATCCGCTATATCAGGGAGGACTCCGGGTGCAGATGCGTCATTGACCGGGCTCTTTTTGAAGAGATAATGGCGCATGAGCCCTATCTTTCAGGATACGAGGAAACAGGCCTCCATGACGCCTGCTACGCGATCTATACCTCCGGCTCTACGGGAAATCCCAAGGGCGTGGTCCATGAGTACGGGAACATCGACCAGAACGCGCTTGCCGCTCCACGCGCGGACTATTTTCCCGAGCGCCGTTTTGGTCTTCTCCCGGCGTTTTATTTTGTCGGCGCCATGACCTTTTTGATGTCCCAGATGCTCAAAGCGGATACCATCTACATTATTCCCCATGAGCTTATTCAGGATTTTCGAAAGCTTACTCTTTATATCACCGAAAACAGGCTCCAGAGCCTTTTCATGTCACCGTCCCATATCCGTATATACGAAAAGCCCAGTCCCTGGCTCGAACGCATAGAGACGGCCAGCGAGCCCGCCAACGGCCTTTATTATCCGGGAGGAATGCCGGAGATAGAGAATCTCTACGGGATGTCGGAAGCGGGCTTTGTCGTTCTGAAGACCGTCCTGGACCGCGTTTATGATCCGGCGCCTGTGGGAAAGCCGGTAATTCCCGTAGATGTGCATCTTTTGGACGAGGAAGGGAACAGGATCGAGGGCGAAGGGACCGGTGAACTCTGCTTCCGCGACGAATTTGTGAGAGGATACCTTAATCTTCCGGAAAAAACAGCCGCCGCTTTTGTGGACGGCGTTTACCATACCGGAGATATCGCCGGGCGGGACAAGGATGGTGTTTATACCATCCTTGGCCGGAAGGATGAAATGATCAAGATCAACGGGAACCGCATTGAGCCCGCGGAGATCGAGTACCGCGTCAAGGAACAGACAGGGCTTGCCAGGGTGGCAGTAAAGGGCTTTGTGACTTCAGAGCGGGCTTTTATCGCAGCTTATTTTCTGAAGCAGGAAGCAAAGGAAAAGGGCCTTCTTTCGGGAGACAGGCTAATGATCGACCGGGAAAAGCTGAAAACTGCCCTTCCTGACTATATGATCCCTGCTGTATTCAAGGGCCTTGATGAATTTCCGCTCACCTCCAGCGGGAAGCTCCTGAAGAGTGCGCTGCCTGAGCCTGAAAGCCCGGGTGAAGGAGTACATTATCTTTACGAAGCGCCTGCGGACGGAGCGGAGAAGCTCCTTTGTTCCGTGATGGAGGAAATCCTCGGGAAGGACCGGATCGGCGCGACGGATGATTTTTATGAAGCGGGAGGCGACTCCATCAACGCCCTTCGCCTTCTTTCCGCCCTTTCGGACAGGGGGATCGAGATCCCGCTTGGGGAGCTTACGAAACGAAGGACCCCGAGGGAGCTCGCGCCTATGGTACCTGAAGAGAGTCAGGACTTTCCTGTAATGGAATGAGCAGCATCAAAAAAAGGAGAGAACGCATGGAAAACATTATGATCGTCGATCCATTTTCGACAGGGGTAAATTTTCTGGAGGACATTCAGAAGCGGGGCTTTCATCCCGTGGGACTGTGGTCCAGGAGAAGCGACGACATCTTTGAAATCATGAAGGAGGTGCGTCATCCCATTGAGCATCATTACCGGGAGATGGCGGATTTCTTTGTGGAGGAGCCGGAGTATGAGGCTACTCTAAAAAAGGTGAAGGAGCTGAATCCGCGGTTTATTCTGCCCGGGGCGGATCTGGGTGTCGAGCTGGCGGCAAGACTGGCGGAGGATCTGGGACTGCCGGGAAATCCGGCAAAGAATGTCCCGGTGCTGACGAACAAGTTCCTGATGCATCAGGCTCTCCAGGACAAGGGTATCCGGGGGATCCGGGGAAAGATCGTTCATAACTGGGAAGAGACCATCGGTTTTTACCGGGAGCAGAAGTTTACCGGATGTGTGCTGAAACCCTACCGCGGAGCCAGCTCCGTGGATGTGCGTATCTGCGACAGTGAGGAAGAGCTTAAAGCTGCTTTTGACGAGGTCTTTTCCACCGGAAACTATATGGGCGGAGAAGAAGAAGGCATGCTTCTTCAGGAACGGATCGTGGGGACGGAATATATCGTGAACTCCGTTTCCTATGAGGGAAAGCACAAGCTCTCTGCCATCTGGAAGCACTCCAAGAAGAAGGTGGCGGGCGGCGGCATGGTATACAACTATACCGAAACCCTGAGTCGCCCAGAGGCCGGTTGTACCGCTCTGGTAAAGTATGCCTTTGATGTGCTGAATACTCTCGGAGTGCAGAGCGGAAACGTACACAGCGAATTTATGATCGATGAAAAGGGTCCGGTGCTGATCGAGATTAACTGCCGTCCCATGGGAAGCGACATGACGGCAGAATTTCTGGATCGGATCTGGGGACATCATGAGACGGATCTTGCTTTGGATGCTTATCTTCATCCCGAAACCTTCCTGGCTCATTTAAACGATCCCTTCCGTCCCCTGGCAAAGGGTCTGAAAAAGCATCTGATCACGGATAAGGAAATGAACGTGATCTCGGCTCCCGTGCTTTCCATGATCACCCGTCAGAAGAGCTTCTGCAAAGCAAGGCTGGGCAAGACCTTGTCCGATCATCTGGCTCGTACCGTGGATCTGGATACCAGTGCCGGCGTGATCTACCTTGTGAACGAGGATGAGAACCAGCTTTACCGTGACCGGGATTTCCTGGAACGTGCGGAGAGCAGATATTTCGACATGCTTTTTGCGGAAAAGCGCGCGAAGGAGTCTGACAAACCGGAAAATCTCAAGACCATCGCTGAGGTTCTGGAGGAGATCCAGCCGGTGGGTTCCGTTCTGCTTCTTTCCAACGAGATCCGTTTGGCGCCGGGTCTCACAGTTATATCAGAGGATGAGATTGATGAAGTGAAGGGAGGCTTCCAATACGGCATTCTCGACCTGAATTTCCGGGAGAATGAGGATTACGAAAGCATGGCGGAGGATTTCTTCCGCCTTGCGGAGAAGATCCGCATCGGAGGTTCTGTTATCGTACCGGAGAGAACCTACTGGCATTTTTCCTGCGGGATCGAATCCATTGAGATCCTTGCGGAGGCCGCGGGCTATCTCATCGAGGCGCCCAATATGGATACCGGTAAATATGTTTGTGTCCAAAAGCGCTGACCTGTAGCGCAGCACTTTGCCGATCACCGGCAGCAGGGAGATCATGAAGAAAAGAAACAAAAAAATAATAAGGCAGGCGATGGTGTGGATCATTGGCATGTTCGCGGCGGCGCTGCTTTTAAACGGTTTTTTTATCTATTACATCCACAGGCGTAATCACACAAACGCCGCGCGATGGAGGATGCAGGCCGTTCTTCTTCAGGCGAAGGAAAACCTCACGGAGTACAGCGCCCTTCCGTGGCTCATCAGCTTCTGGAAGGAAGAGGGCAGTACGCTGGAACTTCCCGGGGACTTTGATGAGCGCAGGGATATCCTTCGCCGGGCTTTTTTGAGCCTGGACATCGACTCTGTAAAGGAGGTCACCGGCCTTCAGGCTGAGGGCTTTGATCCCGCAACAAAGAGGGCCTTCGCGGAAGCCTCTTATCTTGAGATAATGCAAAAGATTGATTCGCTGAAGAACAACTTTGTGATAGGGAACCTCGTCTTTATCGCGAAGGAGAGCGACGACAAGGTGAAGCCTATCATTCAGGCGAAGACCAGGGAGGAACGCGCTCTGCCTGAAAGCTACTCCACCATGAAGGAGGAGTGGCCTTTCAACGTATCGCTGCATCCTGCGCTCATGAGCATGTATGAGACAAAAGAAGAGAAAGCGTATTTTGAAGAGATCCGTTCTTCAGTGGATGATAATATCAGTTTCCTTATTGCCTACAATCCCATTTTGGAGGATGGCGAGATCATAGGCTGCGTATATGCCGCTTATACAATAGATGCCCTGAACCGTACCATCATGGAAGGCACATGGCTTTCGGAACTGATCAACGCGATCCTGCTTCTTTCATGCGGGCTTTTATTATTGGCGGTCATACTCCGAAATGTCCTGAAACCGCTGAACTTCATCATGGAACATGTGGAAGAATACGGCCGGATGAAGAACAGCAAGGAGGTCATCCCGAAGCTTCAGTCCATTCGGGCGGACAACGAGATGGGGCGGCTGGCTGATAATATTTCCGATATGATAAGAGAGACAGAGCTGTTCGCGCTTCAGAGGCAGCAGGCTGTCGTGAAAAGCGAACTTGCAGCGGCGGAGCTGTCTTTTGCCGCCAATATACAGAGTGGCAGCCTGCCTACAGATTTCTCGGTCTTTTCAGAGCGGGATGGTCTGGATCTGTATGCCTCCATGACTCCGGCGAAAACGGTGGGAGGAGATTTTTATGATTTCTTTTTCCTGGACGAGGATCACCTGTACATGGCTATAGCGGATGTGTCGGGGAAGGGGGTTCCCGCGGCAATGTTCATGATGGTTTCAAAATACATTCTGAAGAGCCAGGCCCTGGACGGAAAGCCTCCGGCAAAGCTGCTGGAGGACGCGAATAACGCGATCTGCGCCAACAACAAAGAGCGGATGTTCGTAACTGTCTGGGTGGGGATCCTTGAGATATCTTCCGGAAAGCTTGTTGCCGCCAATGCCGGCCATGAGAAGCCCGCGATATGTAAAGGCGATGGCCATTTTGAATTTCTCAGGGATCCCCACGGCCTTGTGCTCGGGAGCATTGAGGGCATGGAATACGAGGAATATGAGGTTACTTTGGGAAAAGGCTCCACATTGGTCGTGTATACGGACGGCGTTGTGGAGGCTACAGACAAAAAAGAAGAATTGTTTGGAAACCGAAGGCTCCTCGATGCCCTGAACCGGGCAAGGGATCTTTCTCCCGAGTCTCTGATCTCAGCGGTCCGAGGCTCTGTGGATGATTTTGTGGGCGGGGCGGAGCAGTTTGACGACCTTACAATGCTCTGTGTCAAAACAGGATAGCGGGTTAAGGCTCCGGCTCCTTCCTGTTCTTTATGAACATGAAGACGCCGGCAAAGAGGATGATGAAATAGCCAAGAATGCTGTAAAGATCCGGAAGCTCGTTTAGGAATATCATCCCGAGCAGAGCGGCAAAGACTATCTGGGAATAATCATAGACAGAGATCTCCCTTGCGGGTGCAAAGGAGTAGGCGGCAGTGATGCCGAACTGTCCCCCCGCCGCGGCGACGCCTGTGAGTATCAGGAGGATAAGGCTTTTCGGTTCCAGCGGAACCCAGCCCGGAAGCATCAAAGGGATACAGAGTATTGTTGTAAAGAGGGAGAAGAAAAAGACTATGAAGGTCTTCTTCGTCCCTCTTTTTGTTGCAACGCGAAGGTTTGCGTAGGCTATTCCGGCGCCAAGCCCTCCGAGGAAACCAAGGAGTGCAGGGATCGCATCGACTGCGTTTTCAGAGCCGCTCCCCACACCGAAGAGGTCGGCAAAGAAGAAGGGCTTGATAATAAAGATCGAACCAACAAAAGCTATTATTATCGCAAGGATCTGATAAGGCTTTACCATTTCGTTCAGAAGGAAGATAGAGAAGATCAGGGCAAAGAAGGGCGAGAGCTTGTTCAGCATATTTGCGTCCGCGATCACCATGTGGTCAACCGCATAGAAATTCGCAAACATCCCGAGTCCCCCGAAGATCGATCGCGCGAGGACGAATTTCATATTCCCCTTTCCGCCTGCGGAGAAGGGAATCCTTTCCTTCAGCATCAGGAAAAGGGCTATTATCATCGCGACGAGATTTCTGAAAAAGGCCTTTTCAAAGGTCGGGATGTCTCCCGCGGCTTTTAAGAAAAGCGTCATGCATGCGAATGAAAAGCCCGCAAGCAGTATGCAGATTATCCCTTTTGTTCGATCTTTCAAGACATCTCCTTAAACCATGATATCGGTACGCGCCTTTGAATGCTCTATCTTTTCATTCAGCTTCTTTACGGGGATAGAGAGGAGGAGACCGATCACAAGCGATCCCGCGATCCACCAGAGAAGACCCGAGAGATAGATGAAGTAGTCCTGTTCATGCATGCCGCCAACAGTCTCTCTGATCGCGTTCATTGAGTGGGCGAAGGGCATGTATTTGTAGAGGACCTGAAAGGCCTTCGGGAGTACTTCAACCGGGAAGGTTCCGCCGCTTCCCGCCACCTGCACTACCATCAGTACTATTGATGCTGCCTCGCCTACAGCACCGAAGGCATAGGCAAGAGAATAATTGATGATAGTGAAAGCGAAGGCTGTAAAGCTTGCTGCGATAACAAAGAGGAAGGGGTGCTCAACCTGGATCCCCACAAAGAAGATCGCGCCGAGCGCCGTAAGAATGGTCTGAAACTGCCCGATAAAAAAGAATACGAGGTATCGCCCGAAATAGTTCTGGTAATTCTTTTCTTTTGTGACTCCTATGGGGTCTATGACCTTCGTGTGGACAATGGCGATAAGTATCAGGGCGCCCACCCAGATCGAAAGCACGATATAGAAGGGGGCGGTGGCGGAGCCGTTGTTCTTTATCTCATATACGGGATTTTCCTCTATATCAACCGGGGATGAGATGAAGTCCGAGATCAGCGCCGGATCCTTTGTCAGGAGATTCAAAAAGGCCTGGTATTTTTCATTTCCCTGCGCGGAATTGAGCTTTCCGATCAGAGTCGAAAGCTTCCCCTTCATCTCTACAAGCTCTTCCTTTGAAGAGACAAGAGAATCGGACCCAACCCCTGTGAGATTCGGATAGGTTGAAAGGACAGCCGATACGGAATCGATCGAGGAGCCCGTGGTATTCAAAAGATCCTCGGCGCTGTCAAGTGAGGTGCGAAGGGAGGAGAGCATGTCTTTGAACTTCGGATCCACAGAAGTATCATACATGTCTGAAAGCGCCTCGACATTATCCGCCGTCACGGAAAGGTCCTCCGTGATCGCAGAGAATAATCTTTGCGTGTCTTCGCCTGTTTTGTTTGAAGCGTCTTCAGCTTTTGAAATGTCGGACCGGAGTCTCTCAAAGTCATTGTTTATTGTATTTAGTTCATTTGAATAGTCATATCCAAGAAACGCTTCAGCAAAGCTTATCGACTGGGTGACGCCTGTTTGCGCGGCAGAGATCGCAAGCGAGAGGTTCTTGAGTGAAAGGTCAGCGGTCTTTGAAGCGTTGTCAAGCTTTGAAGCAAGACTCTCTGTTTTTGACATTAGGGATCGAAGGTCATTTGCTGTTGATCTGAGAGTCCCTGTCACGATATCGCCTGTCACGTCGATCGTTACAGTTGCGGCCTCCGTTGCAGCCTGGGCTGCGTCAATCGCCTTGTTTCCGGCAGAGAGTATCTGATCAGTTTCGAGATTCACGGCCTCTACAGCCTTCATCAGACTCTTTGCCGTATCGATGAGGCTGATATATGAATCAATGACGGAGATCATTGTGGAAAGGTCATTGTCAAGCGTATAGAGGCGGTCTGTGACCGAATTGTAGAAGCCCTTTCCTTTTTCCGAAGATAATGAAAAGCTCGACGCCCTTATCACAGCATCAGCGATGGTGCCGACGAAGGCGGAATTGACCTCTGACTGCACCGTTGTCTTCACAGTTGCAGTGATCTTCGGCGCGATCGCGTTTTTCTTTTCATTTTCATAATAGGTAATATGAGGATGTACGGGATTTCCGCCGAGGAAGGATATGAGGTCGTCCGAGAAGCCCTCGTTTATGATGAGGCAGGCATAATAAGTCCCTTTCTTCACTCCTTCGATCGCGTCGGAGGAAGACTCCGTAAACTGCCAGTTTATGGAATCATTGGCTCTCAGATTCTCAATTATCGTCTCTCCGACATTGAGTGAAAAGTCATCGAGGGTTTTCCCTTTGTCTTCGGAAAAGACCGCGACGGGAAGGTTTCCGGTAGCGGAGGCGCCGTAGGGATCCCAGTTTGAAAAGATATTGAACCAGGCATAGAGGCAGGGGATCACGGTAAGTCCCATCATCACAACGATAGCGACGACATTTGTGAATATCCTTTTTACATCGGTTGCGAATATGCGGAAGATGTTGATCATTGATCATTATCCTCCTTTTTTCCGTCGTTTCCGAGCACCTTTGTTATCGTGCTTGAGATCGTTCTCTTTGTTTCCGTGATCTTTTCGTCTATCACGGAAGCCTTGTCGATGACCTTGTCAGTAACTGTTGATACGGCATGCCCGAAAAGGAAATCGGAATCCTCTTCATCAGTTACGCCAAATTCCCTCATCCTCTCCTGAAGAGAATAATCCTGATATTCGACCGTCATCAGATAGAAGGCGATCGCAAAGAGCGAGATTATCCAGAAGATCAGAAAGACGATCTTCGAATCGGTATTGATGAAAGAGAGTATCAGAAAGAAAAGGGGGAGAAAGATGTTTACCCAGATCCCTACCTTGATCTTGTGCTGGTTGTTTTTGTGCTCCTCCTCGGAGTAGGCTTTGAGCTTTTGAAACTGCTCTTCGTATCTGTTTTTTGTTTTTGTATCCGTCATAATAATTGCGTATCTTCCATCCTATGCATCATGAATCTGTTGAAGTTCCTGAAGGGCTTTCTTATGAGAAGACCGATCACGAGAGCGACTCCTATGAAGGCTGACAGTTCAAGAAGATAGATCGCGATGTCGCCGTCGTAAAGCCCGCCTATCGTCTCCCTCATCGCGTTTATCGCATAGGGGAAGGGAAAGAAGAGATAGACCTTCTGGAAGAAGGCGGGGAGAAGTTCTATCGGGTAGGTGCCGGAAGAACCCGCTATCTGGATCACAACGCAGACTACTGCTATCGCCTTTCCGACATCTGAAAACGCCAGTACGAGCGAGTAGATGAAAAGCGAGAATACAAAGGCTGTGTAGGCACATACGAACCAGAACAGGAAAGGATGCGGGCACTGGACCTTGAAGATAAAGAGGTCTCCAAGCACTGTCACAAGCGTCTGTGCCTCGGCAAGGATGAGAAAAGTGATATAGCGCCCGAAGAAGGCCTGGGGCTCAGTAGCCTCAGGATATTTTCCGGTCTTTACCTTGGTCTTCAATATCGCCGCAAGCACCAGTGCACCCACCCAGATCGAGAGTGTGGTATAGAAGGGGGTTACCGCGGAGCCGTAATTTGAAACGGGGTAGATCACCTCTGTATCCATCTTTACGGGCTCGGAGAAAAACTCGCTGTAGGACTCGGGATCGCCGGAAAGAGTATTTGAAATGATGACAAGTTCATCACTGTTTTCAGCTTCCGACAGCTTCCTTGAAACCCCGTCAAGTCTTTCGGAGATCAGAGCGAGAAGCTCCTTCGTTTTTGCAAGGCTGTCATTTGCGGAATTTAGTGATACCGCTACAGCGTCAAATACATTCCCCATCTGAAGGAGAGTCTTTGAGAGGCTGTTCATGAGAGCCTGGATATTTCCCGTTATTGAAAGCAGCTTGTCAAGGCAGCTGTCAAGAGAAGGTCTGATCTCATTTGAAAAGCGCTCTCTTTCAAGGCTTATCTTCTTTACGAGAGAATCGATCTCACTCGCTGTCTTTTCTTCTATGTCACTGGTGACCTTGTCTGCGGCTTCAGATGCAAGATCAGTCCCGATCGAAACCAGGGTATCCCTTACAGTTTCAACATTGTCTTTAAAGGCTTTGATGGAAGATAGAGTATTACTGAATAGATCAGGAGTGTTTTCCTCACCTTCGGGGATACTCAGGCGGGACATCGATGAGTAGACAGTCTCAAGGTCATCGGAAAGCTTTTTTGCGTCAGATGAAGCGTCCGATACAGCATCTGTCATAGAGGAGATGTCGTTTTTGATCTGACCTTCTTTTAATGTGTTGATGACTGCGTCCATCCTGAAGCGTGCGTCGTCAAGGACATATGAGATATTTGCAATATATGTATTTACTGTAGAGCGGGTGTCAGTGAGTTTTTGGTTGGTACTTTCAAGAGCCTGGTCCGCATTATCGATTTTCTGTCCTATTTCAACGGCGTCCCTTTGTCCGCTCCCGGTTGCGGTCAAAAGGATCTGATTTCCACTTATCACAGAGTCTATTGTTTTTTGATAATTTTTGATCTCAAGGTTCAGCTTTTCTATGGAGGCTCTGATCTCAGAGAATCCGGAATCTCCGGTGATCTTTTTTGCAGCGTCATTTGCGCCGGAAAAGACCTTCTGTACAATGACACCCGTAAGCTTTTTGTTCAGGCTGCTGTGGACAGAATTCTTTACGGCATCGGAGATCTTTGTCGCAACGGGATTCTTTTTCTGGTTCTGATAAAAAAGTATCTGCGGCTTTAAAAGATCATCAGTAAAGAAATTGAAGATACGTTTTGTGAAATCAGAGGGTACTACGAGAGCAGCATAATAATCGCCTGCTTCCACTCCCTTGACAGCAACCTCACTCGATTCAAGGAAGTGCCAATCGACAGCGGTATTATTCTTGAGCTCCTCGCGAAGTGCGGCTCCGACATTTTCACTTGAACCGTTATTATCGATGTAGCCTTCGTCGTCTGAAACAAAGGCGATACGAAGCGCACCCGTGTTCGCATAGGGGTCCCAGTTTGAATAGATATTAAGCCACGCGTAAAGAGCCGGGATCACTGAGATCCCGACTATTATCACTATTATGAAAAAGCTTGAAAAAAGCTGTTTTACGTCATCCCGAAAGATCTTAAATATTGTTTTCATAAGGCATTATCTTACATAAGAAAAAAAAATAATCAATATACAATCGCTTATGGTTTGAGTATGCCCATCCATTGTGCTATCATAACGGTTTGAGACAGCCGGAGAGACCGGCGCGAATAGTTAAGAGAGGTTTGTATATGAAAGCACTTGACAACAAAGGGCAGGTCTTTGAATGCGAAAAGGATGAGGAGCTTCACATCCTTCGCCACTCAGCCGCGCATATTCTGGCGCAGGCCGTAAAGAGGCTTTATCCTGAAGCGAAATTCGCCTTCGGACCCGCCAATGAAAAGGGATTCTACTATGATGTGGATCTTGGTGAGAAGAAGCTCACGGAGGAGGAGCTCGCTCCCATCGAAGAGGAGATGAGAAAGATCGTAAAGGAGAATCTCCCCTTCAAGACCTTCGAGCTTCCGAGGGACGAAGCGGTGAAGCTCATGGAGGAGCGAAACGAAACCTACAAGGTCGAGCATATCAGCGATCTTCCCGAGGGCGACCGTATTACTTTTTTCCAGCAGGGCGAGTACATAGATATGTGCGTCGGTCCCCATATCACGTATACAAAGGCGCTGAAGGCCTTCAAGCTCCTCAGCATCTCGGGCGCCTACTGGAGGGCGGATCAGAACAACAAGATGCTGACACGTATCAACGGTACGGCCTTTGCTACAAAGGAAGAGCTTGCCGAATTTGAGCGTCAGCGCGAGGAAGCTTTGAAGCGCGATCACAGAAGGATCGGACGCGATATGGAGCTCTTCCTTTCCGATGAGCTCGTCGGAAAAGGGCTTCCCATGTATCTTCCGGATGGTTATACGATATGGACGGAACTTGAGGATTATATCAGGACGAAGGAAAGAAGGCTTGGTTATCTCCATGTCATGACTCCCTGCGTCGGAACGGTGCAGCTCTACAAGACCTCCGGGCACTGGGACCATTACAAGGACAATATGTTCCCGCCCATGCAGGTAGAGGATGAGGAGTTTGTCCTTCGTCCCATGAACTGCCCTCACCACATGAGGATATATGCGTCAAAGCGTCATTCCTACAGGGAGCTTCCTATCAGGATCGCTGAGATCGCACATGATTTCAGGTTCGAGTCCTCCGGAACGCTCAAAGGGATCGAGAGGGGAAGGCATTTCTGCCAGAACGATTCGCATATATTCTGTACGCCCGAGCAGATCAAAGCTGAAGTGAAGGGTGTCTGCGACCTTATCTTTGATACATACAAGGATTTCGGGATCACGGATTATAGATGCGTGCTTTCGCTTCGCGACCCCAAGGATACAGTGAAATATCATCAGGATGATGAGATGTGGAATACGGCGGAAAATGCGCTTCGTGAGGTACTTAAGGAGATAGGGATCCACTTTACGGAGGAGATAGGCGAGGCAGCGTTCTACGGACCGAAGCTCGATGTCAATGTCAAGCCCGTGACCGGAAACGAGATCACGCTTTCCACCTGCCAGCTTGACTTCTGCCTCCCGATGAAATTCGACCTTACCTATACCGATGCAAACGACCAGAGAAAGACGCCCGTCGTCATTCACCGCGCGATCCTCGGTTCACTTGACAGGTTCATGGCCTACATCCTTGAGGAGACAAAGGGTCACCTTCCCGTCTGGCTCGCTCCGACGCAGGCTATCGTCCTTCCGGTATCCGAAAAGACCTTTGAATATTCCGGAAAGATATATGAAAAGCTGAAGGACAAAGGTATCAGGGTAAGGCTCGACGACCGCTCCGAAAAGATAGGCTACAAGATCCGCGAGGCCCAGGCTGTTCTTCGTACTCCTTATATGCTTGTCATCGGGCAGAAGGAAGAGGAGGAAAATGTGATCACCGTAAGGAGCAGGGACACAGGAGAATCAAGTACCATGACTTATGAGGAATTTGAAAAGCTGATCCTCGAAAAGATAGAAAACAAAAGCAGGGAGGTTTAAAAAATGGCTTCGGAAGTAAAGAAAAAGAAAAAGGGATTTTTTGGTGAGTTCAGGGAGTTCATAAGCAAGGGCTCGGTCATGGATATGGCAGTCGGTATCATCATCGGCGGCGCCTTCCAGGCCATCATCAACTCTCTTGTGAATGACATTTTGATGCCCCTTATCGGAATGATAATAAAGACGGAATCTCTTGCAGAACTGAAAGTAATAGTGGGCACTGCGGAGATCACCTACGGCGCGTTCATCGCGGCTATTATCAATTTCCTTCTCATGGCACTCGTCCTCTTCATTATCGTTAAGGCTATGAACACGATCAGAGAGAAGAGAAAGAAGGAAGAGGAAGAGGCACCGAAGGAGGATTCCGATGAAGTGAAGCTTCTGAAGGAGATCAGGGACGCGCTCAAGAAGGAAAAGAAATAATGGATACAAAAAATATCATGATAGTCGGCGTCGGGGGACAGGGTTCGCTCCTTGCGTCAAAGCTGCTCGGGAAGGTCCTCCTTGACAGGGGATATGATGTCAAGGTTTCGGAGGTTCACGGAATGAGCCAGAGAGGCGGCTCCGTCGTGACTTATGTCCGGTTCGGGGACAAGGTTTATTCTCCCATCATCGATGAGGGCGAGTGTGATTTTCTTGTTTCCTTTGAGAAGCTTGAGGCTGCCCGCTATGTGTCCTTCATGAAGAAGGGCGGGGTCATCGTGACAAATACGCAGGAGATAGATCCCATGCCCGTGATCACGGGGCAGGCTGATTATCCCTCCGACATCCTTGAAAAGGTGAAGGAGCTTGATGTAAAAGTCGATCAGCTTGACTGCCTTTCGATAGCAAATAGCGCAGGTTCCTCAAAGGCCGTAAATATCGTGCTGATGGGGAGGCTTTCGAATTATTTTTCGGATATCAGTGAAGAGGAATGGGAGAAGGCAATAAGGACTTCGGTTCCCGAAAAATTCCTCGAACTCAATCTCAAGGCTTTTTCCATGGGTAGGAAGGGCGAGTGATGATATGCCTGTTACAGAGCTTTTGAAAAGAAACGCGAAAGAATACGCAGACGAGATAGCACTTGTGGAATTGAATCCCAAGGCGTCCGATGAAAAGAAGCGCTCCTTCAAGGAATTTGACCTCGTGCAGCAGACAGAGGACATGTCATATCGAAGGCAGCTCACCTGGAAGGTCTTTGACGAGAAGGCAAACCGTGTGGCAAACCTTCTGATAGCGCGTGGTGTTCAGAAGGGCGACAAGGTCGCGATACTCATGTTCAATACCCTTGAGTGGCTTCCGATCTATTTCGGGATATTAAAGAGCGGTGCGATCGCGGTCCCCTTCAATTTCAGATATACAGCGGACGAGATAAGCTATTGCGCTTCTCTTGCTGAAGTGAAGGTGCTCTTCTTCGGACCCGAGTTTATCAACCGTCTTATGACAAACATAGATGAGCTTTCAAGAGGAAGGATACTTTTCTATGTTGGAGACGGCTGCCCGGATTTTGCGGAGCCTTATTTCATGAGGGTTTCAGACCATAGCAGCAGCGAGCCTGCTATTGCGTCAACACTCACAAATGACGACTACGCTGCGATCTATTTTTCATCCGGGACTACAGGCTTTCCCAAGGCCATACTTCATAAACATCTTTCACTCTACCAGGCGGCTGAGATGGAGGCTGTACATCACGAAACGACGCATGACGACTGCTTCCTGTGCATCCCTCCGCTTTATCACACAGGGGCAAAGTTCCACTGGATGGGGTCTCTTTGGACAGGCAGCAGGGCAGTGCTTTTGAAGGGAACAAAGCCCGACATTATCCTTCGGGCAGTATCGGAAGAGAAATGCTCAATAGTCTGGCTTCTCGTGCCCTGGGCAAATGACATTCTTGATGCTATCGACAGGCAGGAGATCAAGCTCTCTGACTATGACCTTTCCTCGTGGCGCCTCATGCATATAGGAGCCCAGCCTGTTCCGCCTTCACTGATCAGACATTGGAAGGATTATTTCCCCGATCATCAGTATGATACGAATTACGGACTCTCGGAATCAACCGGCCCCGGCTGCGTCCACCTTGGACTTGAGAATATTGAAAAGGTCGGCGCTATCGGAATACCGGGATACAGATGGGAGTGCAGGATCACCGACGAGAACGGGAATGAGGTAAAGAAGGGTGAGGTCGGCGAGCTTTGCGTGAAGGGACCCGGCGTCATGACCTGCTATTACAACAATCCCGAGGCTACCGCAGAGGTGCTTAAGGACGGTTGGCTCTTTACCGGAGATATGGCGCGGCAGGACGAGGACGGGTTCTATTATCTTGTAGACAGGAAGAAGGACGTCATCGTATCCGGCGGTGAAAATATCTATCCCGTCGAGATCGAGAACTTCCTCTCAGAATATTTCAAGGTTGATGATGTGGCAGTGATAGGATTGCCCGACAAGAGGCTCGGAGAGATCACCGGTGCGATAATCAAGGTGAAGGCCGACATGACCTGCACGGAGGAAGAGATAGAGCGCTTCTCGGAGACACTGCCCCGTTACAAGAGACCGAAGAAGATAATATTTGCGGACGTTCCGAGGAATGCCACAGGAAAGATAGAAAAGCCGGCCCTTAGGAAAAAATACGGAGCCTTCAGGCTTGTTGAGGCGGAGGTTCAGTCATAGAAGATTTACGAGTCTTCTTCTTTCGGGGCGGCTTTCGGAGATTTGTTTAAGAGCTTTTTCAGCTTTGTAAGAAAGACGCCTTCGCCCTGACGAGCGGAAGTCTCCTCACGGTTCTTTTCGGAGAAGCCTGTGAGGATGCTGTGGTTTGCCTCCGCAAGATAATCCATAATCCCGTCGATATCGGATTTCTGGTTCTTCGGGCATTTGATGACCTGGCGGTGCGTGGTCGTGATATAGAGCGTATATGATATCGTAAAGACATGCCAGAGCAGTTTGTGCAGGGTCGAATATTTGTAGATCCATATTATCTCTTTGATAGGGACTATGGCGATCCCGCTCTGCGCAGTCTCGATAAAGAAATTCTGAGTGATATACATGTCCTCCGTAGCAAGCTGCGGAAGTGTAGAAAGCTCTCTCTCAGCCTTGTTCAAAAGGCGCATGGCATTCCCGTAAAGAGAAAGCCGCCTTACAGGAGGCGATGTGACGGGGAAGTAGGCGTAGAGGAAATTGAGAGCGAGTGAGAAGATCGCAAAAAAGAGAGAGAAGAAGATCGCGACCTTTAGAATGACACTGACAGGCCCTGTAGCCTTGGGCTCGTTCAATACAAAAGAGGAGATGTTTTTTGCAAGACCTGCTTCATTCCAAGAAAGATCCCGGGCAAGAAGGCTGATGAGACGGTCCTCTGACGGGGTCTTTTCCGTGATACGGGCGGAAAACCCGAGATTTTCTATCACAGGGATGCCCTGCTCGCAGGTTCGGCCTGAAAGGAGTATGAGGGTACACTCCTCCCCCGTGACTGAGTAATAATAATATCCATAAGTCTGACCGAAGATCATCTTCCGATAGCCCGTGAAATAGAGCTTTGAAAGGTCGGCATTTACATAGGTCGCCCCTTCACTGCGCTTTGCTTTTGCTGAATCCATATCGGAATAAGGGACGGGATCGAAAAGAGATCTTACGGGAAGCGCAATGAACATGACAATGAGGAAAACGATAAGGATGGCTGGTGCTATCATCCTCTTTTTGTAGAAGCGGGCTATTTTTTTTCTGATGTGGTTTTTGAGCTCCCCTGCCAAAGATTTTACTCCTTCTTTTATCGGTATCAGGTAATAGCGAGTATATTACAAGGGAGCCTCTCTTTCAAGAAGCGAAAGGAAAGCTTAATATGGCGCGGGATTATATGACAAGGTTTCATGCGGCGGATGGTACTGTGAGAGCTTTTGCAGTCTCATCAAGAGAATGTGTTGAAGCGGCAAGAGAAGCGCATGACACATATCCTGTCATCACGGCACTTCTTGGGCGCACGCTTTCTGCGGCGGCTCTGATGGGGTGGATGATGAAGGACCCCTGTGATCTTCTTACAGTGCAGCTTCAGGGCGACGGCCCGGCGAAGGGAGTCACTGTAACAGCCGATTCCCACGGTCACGTGAAGGGCTTTGCGAGGGTATCGGATGTTGAACTGCCGCCGAAAGAGAACGGCCATCTTGATGTGGGTGGCGCTATCGGAAGAGGAACCCTCACCGTGACAAAGGATCTTGGACTGAAGATGCCGTACTCAGGCACGGTCCCTCTTGTGAGCGGAGAGGTGGCGGAGGATCTTACTTATTATTTTGCGGCATCCGAGCAGACGCCTTCTTCGGTGGCTCTCGGAGTGCTGGTAGATACTGATTTTTCAGTGAAATGCGCGGGAGGCTTTATTATCCAGCTCATGCCGGGAACCGCTGAAAAGACGATAGACGTGATCGAGAAAAATTTAAAGACCCTTCCGTCGATCACACAGATGCTTTCAAGCGGCATGTATCCCGAGGACATGATAGAGCGTGCGCTTTCTTCTCTGTCGCCGGTAGAAGAGGAGAGGCACTCCGTATCATTTTCCTGCGACTGCTCAAGGCAGAGGGTCCTTGATACGATACTCACTCTCCCGAAAAAGGATATCTATGAGATGATAAGTGAGAAAAAACCTGTTGAAGTGATTTGTTCCTTCTGCGGGACGGATTATATATTTGAAACTGATGAACTGCTGACGGAGATCAAAAAATGAAAGACGGATTTATAAAGTGCGCCTGCGCGGTGCCGCACGTTTGCGTGGCGGACGTGGAAAGCAATGTAAGTAAGATGAAGCGCCTGATGAAGGAAGCAAGTGATTCGGGCGCGAAGATAACAGTCTTCCCCGAGCTTTCGATCACCGGTTATTCCTGCGGGGATCTCTTCGGACAGACGAGCCTTCTAAAAAGAGCGCTCGACGGGCTTTTTGAGCTTGCAAAGGAATCGGAAAAGTTTGACGGGATATTTTTTGCGGGCCTTCCCTTTGCCTATCAAAACCATCTCTATAACTGCGCTGCGGTTTTTTCAAAAGGGGAGATCTTGGGGCTCATTCCAAAGACTTATATCCCCGACTATCATGAATTCTATGAGGTGAGACAGTTTTTTCCGGGAGATGACAGCGTCTTTGATGTCACGCTTTCAGATGAATGGAACTGCCTCTTTGGAAAAAAGATTATCTTTTCATGCGAGAGCATGGATAGTCTCAAGATTGGAGTTGAGATCTGCGAGGATCTCTGGGCACCCCAGCCGCCGAGCACTGATGCGGCACTTAACGGCGCTGATATCATTGTCAATCTTTCCGCTTCAAACGAGATCATAGGAAAGAGTGAATACAGGCGTTCGCTTGTGCTTTCGCAGTCGGGGCGCACTGTTTCCGGCTATGTATATTCCTGTGCGGGTCCATCCGAATCCACTACGGATACTGTCTTTGCGGGACACTCCATGATAGCTGAAAACGGAAGGATGATAGCAGAGTCTGAAGCCTTTCATGAAGGATTGACATTTGGGGATATCGATGTTGAAAGGCTCATGTCCGAGCGAAGAAGGATGAATACCTTTACGGGAAAGAGTGATGACTATATTGAGATCCCATTTACGATGGAGATAAGTGAGACTGAGTTGTCACGTACCTTCCCGCCGCATCCTTTTGTGCCGGCGGATGAGAATGAGCTTTCAAGCCGCTGCAGGGATATTTTCAGGATCCAGACGCTCGGACTTTCAAAAAGACTTCTTGCAGCGCATGCAGACAAAGCAGTGATAGGAATATCCGGCGGGCTTGATTCAACCCTTGCGCTTCTTGTGACAGTGAAGGCCTTTGACAGCCTGGGCTTTGACAGGAAAAATATTATCACCGTGACCATGCCCGGCTTTGGTACGACGGGAAGGACTCATGACAATGCCATTACTCTCATGAAGCATCTTCAAACGGATGTCAGAGAGATATCGATCGTGCCTGCGATGAAGCAGCATTTTTCGGATATCGGGCTTTCGGAGGACGACCGGTCCGTCACATATGAAAATGCGCAGGCCAGGGAGCGCACCCAGATACTCATGGATATCGCCAATATGGAAAACGGCCTTGTGATAGGTACGGGTGATCTTTCAGAGCTTGCCCTCGGCTGGGCCACCTACAACGGAGACCAGATGTCGATGTACGGAGTGAATGCATCCGTCCCGAAAACACTGGTGAGATATCTGGTAAGATACGAGGCAGTCTCTCGAAACACTGATGATACGCGGCTTTCAGAGGCCATATTTGATATCCTTGATACGCCTGTCTCTCCGGAGCTTCTGCCCCCGAAAGACGGAGAAATAGAGCAAAAGACGGAGGACATAGTCGGACCTTACGAGCTTCATGATTTCTTCTTGTATTATATGATGCGCTTTGGCTTTTCACCGAAAAAGATAATGAGGATGGCGCTTCTTGCCTTTGAGGGGAGATACGAAAAAGAAGAGATCAAAAAATGGGAAACAGTCTTCTTCAAGAGATTCTTCACCCAGCAGTTCAAGAGATCAGCACTTCCCGACGGCCCGAAGGTTGGTTCCGTATCGCTTTCACCGAGAGGCGACTGGAGGATGCCTTCTGATGCGGTGTCAAAACTTTGGCTTGATGAGATAGAGGAGCTTTGAAATGAGTAGGAGTATGAAAGGCTGGGAAAAAAATGTCCGCTTCGTCACCCCTTATGTTCCCGGAGAACAGCCTGACGGGGCAGATATTATAAAGCTTAATACAAATGAAAACCCTTATCCGCCGGCGCCTGCGGTGGCATCTGTTCTGAAGGATTTTGATGCGGGGCGCCTTCGGAAATACCCAAAGCCCCTTTGCGACGGGCTTCGCAAAGCACTCTCTGATTGGTTTTCAATTGCGCCTGAAAACATATTTGTCGGGACGGGCTCTGATGATGTGCTCGCGCTTTCGTTCCTTACTTTTTTCAATTCAAAGGAAAGAAAGCCTTTGCTGTTTCCGGATGTGACCTATTCCTTCTATGATGTCTGGGCAGAGCTTTTTGGTATCAGTTATGAAGCCATACCCTTAAGGGATGATCTTTCGATAGATGAAAATGACTATATAGGAAGGGCAAACGGCGGCATCGTGATCGCAAATCCAAATGCTCCAACCTCCCTTTCCATGCCCCTTTCCGCTATCGAAAGGATAGTAAGGGAAAATCCCTCATCGGTTGTTATCATAGATGAAGCCTATGTGGATTTCGGCGGCGAGACGGCACTTCCTTTGATAGAGAAATATGACAATCTGCTTATCACCCGCACCTTCTCAAAATCCATGAGCCTCGCCGGCAGCAGGATAGGCGTGGCACTTGGGTCAAAGGAGCTGATCAAGTACCTCTGGGACGTCCGGAATTCCTTCAATTCCTATACCATGGATTCGATCACGCAGGAGATAGGAGTAGCGGCGCTTTCGGACAGGGATTATTTTGATGAGACAAGAAAAAAGATAATAGAGACTCGGGAGAGCTTTTCCAAAGAACTATCTGCGCTTGGATTCGTGTTTCCGGAGTCATCTTCAAACTTTGTCTTTGCGAGGCATCCGGCAATTGATGCCGCAGTGCTTTTTGAAGATCTCAAAAAAGAAGGGATCTATGTGAGGCATTTCAAGGGTGAGCGGGTAAAAGATCATCTTCGGATAACGATAGGACTTGATAGCGAGATGGAGCGGCTTCTTGATTTTCTTAAGGCTTATGTTTCTTTGAACAGGAGATGATGAGATGGGATATGAAATAGATACGATCGGGATACTTATAAACGTTGGTGCCGTCTTTCTCGGCCTTTTCATTTACTTAAAGATAATGAGGAGCGAGTGGGGGCAGGAGCACAGGAATCTCCAGTTCATAATCATGTTCGCCTGTCTTCTCGGCGCGATCCTCGTGGGCTGGGGCATCCGGACACTGGTCGCCTACCTCCGGCTTCGGGCTATGGCCGGAATGTGAGATTTTGGTCCCAGGGGACGGAGTCGAGGGACCATTGTATTTTTGTGTATTTACAAAAATGGTCCCTCGACTCCGTCCCCTGGGACCATTTCTGGGACCATTTTCGGGTTCATTTTTTGTAATGTTTGTGTAATGCATGTTTTGTAAAATAACATTTAGTGCCGTTCAAAACCTGTTGGATCGTTTCGAGAGTATGTAAAATGACCGGTGAGATCAGAACTGTAAATTTTATCCTTATGGTGATCGGACTTGCTATAGCTACCATGGGGCTTGTGCAGGTGTTCATCAGCAGGAACATCGAGAAAAAAACCAGAAGCTTTTTCTTTTTGCTTTTTGCGATACTCGATCTCTATGTCCTTTGTTTATTGACAAGGGAATTGACATACTCAAGGCAGGACAATGCCTTCTGGCCGATCCTGTCACAGATAGTATTCTTCGGGCAGGCATTCCTTGCCTCTGTTCTTACGGTTATCATAACGGCTTTTCTTTTGTATCAAAGCGGCGAAACAAAGTGGCGCAGGAGTCCTTTTTTCATAGTATCTCTGGGATTCTGGTTTGTGTATATCGCTTTGCTGATCAGTAATCTCTTTACCAAAGCGATATACAGTGTGGATCAGTACAACAACTATTCGAGGGGACCGCTCTTTCCCATTCTGGTCGCGCCTACGTTGCTGATCATGGCATTAAACCTTTTGGCGGTCTTTGTTAAGAGGAAATCCCTTACAAAAAACCAGCGTTACGCCTTCGTTGTCTATGCGGTTTTTCCGATGGTCGCAATGATAATACAGGCAGGGCTTCTAGGCATCCATCTGATCGCGCTGAGTTCTGTCATAGCGGCGGTTTTCATGCTGATCTTCATTATCAGCGATCAGACGGAACGCTATTACATCAAGGAAGCTGAGAATTCGCGCCTTAAGCTTGATATCCTGCTGGCGCAGATACAGCCTCATTTTCTCTACAACAGTCTGATCACGATCCGGCATATCTGCGGTGAGGATTCAGCAAAAGCGCAGGAGGCGCTCGACATCTTCGTTGAATATCTTCGCCACAATATGGATTCACTCACGACGGACCGGTTGGTTGATTTTTTGACGGAGCTTGAGCATGTAAAAGGATATCTGGCTCTTCAGAAGCTTCGCTTCGGGGATGAACTTAATGTCGAATATTATCTTGAGACCACCGATTTCAAGATACCGACCCTTACGCTGCAGCCTCTGGTTGAGAATGCTGTGACCTACGGAATCCGTAAAAAGAACAGCGGAAAGGGCACCGTGATCATAAGGACGAGGTTCTTTGGTGACATTGTAGAGCTTTCGGTAGAGGATGACGGCCCCGGGTTTTCTTATGACAAAAATGAGGCGATCTCTCTTGCTGAGGGAAACAAGAGCCATGTTGGTCTTGCCAATGTACGTGAGAGGGTAGAGAGTATCTGCGGCGGAGAACTGATCATAGATTCAGAGCCCGGTAAGGGGACAAGGGCGGTTATCAGGCTGGAAAGAAGTGAAAAATAAAAATGCTGATTTTTGTGATCGATGATGAAGAGAATGTCCTGAAGGAGACAGCCGGCGTCATTGAGAAGGCGGTACCGGAAGCGGAGATAATGACCTATAAACGGGCTTCTTTTGCGCTCGATGCCATAAGAAAAGGGGAAAGTCCTGACATAGTCTTTTCCGATATTGAGATCCCCGGGATCTCCGGTCTTGATTTCGCCATTCAGACAAAGGAGCTTTCGCCCCGGACCAGGATCGTATTTATCACAGGTTACAGGGATTATGCCGTGGAGGCATTCAAGATCAAGGCGCAGGGGTATCTTTTGAAGCCCGTGAGTGTCGATGACATCAGAAAAGAGATTGAATATCTCCCGCCTGAAAAGAAGCAGCCCAAGGACAAGCTTGTCATCAAATGCTTCGGGCATTTCGATGTTTACTGGCAGGGCAAGCCTTTGATCTTTGCAAGAAAGCAGTCAAAAGAGCTCCTCGCCTATCTCATAGACAGAGATGGCGCCGCTTGCACCCCCGGCGAGATAGCGCTCGCGCTTTGGCAGGAGGGCGGTGACACCAGGGCTGAGCAGAACCGTATCCGGGTGCTCATCAATGACCTTCGAAATACGCTCCGGGAGATAGGCATGGAGGATGTTCTCATCAGGGAACATCGGGAGCTAGCCATCAGAAGAGACCTTCTGGACTGCGATTATTATCATATGCTCGACGGCGACATGGAAGCGATAAATGCCTACGACGGCAGGTATATGGTCCAGTACAGCTGGGCAGAGATCAAGAACGCGTCGATACATTTCAAGAAGGGTTAGGGTAGCCGGACAGGGGCACTTGACGAGCGACAGCGAGTCTAGTAGCATAGGAATACGAACGACGCCTGATATAAAAATGAATTGGAATATGATATTCCGGAACGAGTTCTAAGCGAAGAGCTCGCGTAGCCCCGTAATGATTATGTAATGTTCCATCTATATAATTCTCATTGGTAATCTTTATCTCTCCCATAGAAGGATGTGATCACGGATTATGAAAAAGAGTAAACGAACTTCAATCGTGCTTGCCGCAGTGACGGCAGCGTTTTTTTTGTCTTCCTGTACATCATCCCCAACAGCAAATAATTCAGTCGCTTCAGATGATAATACTCCAAACGAAAAGACAGCGGAGACTGTGAGCGATGCAGTGGACTTTGACCACGAGCTCGGTCAGTACACGCCGAAGAAGGATCATTATAATTTTTATTTCACCTACAAGACGGTCCACCCGTGGTGGGACGCTGTTGCGCTTGGAATGGAAGACGCCCAGCAGCAGTTCCTCGACAAGGGCGTTACTATCACTTACGAATACATGGCGCCGGATGAGGCCTCGGCAGAAGATCAGGTTTCGAGGCTTCGCACGTTACCGAAAAATGATTATGACGTGATAGCCGTCGATGTTGCGGATGAAAAGATAATTTCGCCTGTTCTCAATGAAATGGTGGATTCAGGTTTAAAAGTAATGACCTTCTCAAGCTCGGACGCTGACAAAGACTGCAAGAGGATCGCTTATGTAGGTAATACTCACAATTACCGGGACGGAGCGGATCTGACGGAGGCTCTTTGCAGGAAGCTTGATTATAAGGGTAAGGTCGCGATCCTTGTCGGGAGCAAGGGCGCGCCCTGTCACGAGGATCGTGCGCGCGGAGCCGCTGACACGATAGCAAAGTATGAGGGGATGGAGATTGTTGCAACGGAGTATGACATGGATTCGGTCGACCTTGCTTATGACCTTACAATGCAGATCCTTAAGGACAATCCCGATCTCGACGGTATCGTCTGCTGCAACATGAGCAATCCTGTCGGGGCCGCAAGGGCGATAAAGGAGAAGGGTAATGACACGGTCATCGTCGGCATGGACCATGATGAGGAAGCACTCCAGTACCTGAATGACGGCGTGATCTACTGCCTTGGCGTGCAGGACTGCTACTCGATCGGCTTTGATACGATCCGGGTCGCGGTGATGATAGCGGACGGAAACCTGCCCGGCACATTATTTTCGGAAAAGACGGATGAGATCACTACGGTGATCTATCAGGAGGATGCAGCAAAGATGCTGGAGATCCTTTACGGGGACGTCATATGAAAAATAAGAAGCAGATAACAAACAGGACGATAGTCTGGACGGCAGTGATCGGCGCCATTCTCGTTGTGATATTTGTTTCCGCCAACTCGCTTAACAACGCAAGAAAGACGAGCATAGCAACGGATGAGGCGATCCATGAGGTAAGCGCGTTTTATCTGGAGGAAATGGCGGATCGCCGGGCGAAGACGATCACAAATCTGATCAACAGCAATTTTGACGAGATGGAAAAGGCGATCGACTTTATCGTTGAGGAAGAGATCAGATCCCAGGATGAGCTTCGCGAAAGTATCGGAAAGGTAAAATCCCTTCTCGGCCTCAACCGTTTTGCGCTTGTTGATGAAGATGATGTCGTATATACAAGGTACACGACTTATACAGGAAAAAGCCGTCATGAATTCTTAAACGATGGACAATTAAACGGCAGGATCATCACAACGGTTTCTGTTTACGGCTCAAACAGACAGCTTTGCCTCGCCATTCCGACACCGGATCTTAAGCTCCTTCGAAAGCAGTTCAAGGCCTGCTTTGTAATGCTTAATATCAATGACATAGTCGATCTCCTCGCATTCGATGAGCAGGGGGATACACATTTTGCCCTTTATTCCAAAAACGGAGTGAATCTTTCCGGGACTTCCCTTGGTCCGGTTTTTGCCGACCGCAATTTTTTTGAAGCATTGAAAAATAATGTTCCGGAAGATATCAGGCGTGAAAATTATGATAATTTCCAAAACGGGAAGGCGGGAAATATCAAGATAGATCTTTCCGGAGCCGATGAAACGCTTTATTATGCGCCGGTTGAGGATACAGGCTGGGAGATAGCGGTCCTTATCCGTGAGAGTGTTATAAGGGATCGGATCCATGATATCAGTGAAGGAAATATCGATGCCAGCCGGCGTCAGATACTGTTTACATCTATAGCCGTTCTGCTGCTTGCAGCTGTGCTTTTTATTCTGATCAGAAAAAGGTCAAAAGCCATGCTTGAAGAGGAAAAGGCGACCAGCAGGACCTTTCAGACTATGGCAAATACGGATTCCATGACAGGCGTCAGGAATAAATATGCTTACAGCGAAATGGAATCGATGATAAACAAAAAGATCGCAGCGGGCGGAATAGAAAAGCTTGGCGTGATCGTTGCCGATATCAACGGGCTGAAAGACGTGAACGACAACCAGGGTCATGCGGCCGGAGACAAGCTTATCAAAGACGCGAGCCGCCTGATATGTGAACATTTCAAGCAGGGCGCGGTCTTTCGTATCGGCGGCGATGAATTCGTAGTCATCATGGAGGGCGATGGATTTGCTTCAATGGACAAAGGGATCGAAGAAATGAACCGCAAAGTTGAAGATAATATAAAAACAAACGAGGTCGTCGTATCGATCGGGCACTCAGCCTTTAAAGAAGGCGACAGAACATTGCGCGATATCTTCGAGCGCGCCGACAAGCTGATGTATGAACGAAAGCAAAAGCTCAAGTCGATGGGCGCTAAGACGAGGATGTGAATTTTGAACCCGGGGTTTGCCCCGGGTTTTTGGTTGTCGGATTTTGGTTCCGGGGGGTTGGTCCCTGGGCGTTTGTTCATTTTGGTCCCGGGGGATTGTCCATTTTGGTCCCAGGGGGTTTTGTCTATTTTGGTCCCTGGGGACGGAGTCAAGGGCTCATTGTATTTTGTTGTATCTCTAAAATGGTCCCTTGACTCCGTCCCCTGGGACCATTTCCGGTTTTGGTCCCTTGACTCCGTCCCCTGGGACCATTAGACTGTTGAAAACAGTCCAGCGGTGATATGTCAAGTATAAATTGAGATTATTTAAAGGCACTTTTTCA
>CAMVHB010000020.1 GCA_947167155.1 uncultured Lachnospiraceae bacterium
TGAGAAGCCAATCCTCCTCCCTTCCGTCGACATCAACGGGGATGACTATCGAGCACGCGTTGATCTCCTCCGATTCCTCCTGATCGTCGAGGAAGCCCTTCTGCTTCAATATCTTCGCGGCTATGGTCGCGATGTCCATGAGACAGATATATTTCCCGTCACGTCCCTTGTATAGCGCCTCAAAGGAGTCTTTGTATTTATTGAAGGAAGACTCTATCGGATTTTTGTAATAGCCATCAGGGATCTCAATATCCTTGAGTTCTGTGGAAAATGTGGTATGTCTGCAGTGATCTGACCAGTAGGTATCAAGTACCCTTATCTCTGTGATGGAAGGATCTCTTTTTTCCTCATCCCTGAAATGATCTCTTATGAAAAGAAAATCTGAAAACGTCATTGCGAGGGAAAGCGATGAATAAAGCTCCCTCAAGCTGTCATCTGACTTTGAAATGAAATCTGAAAGGATCAGAACATCGGAAGGCTCCGGATATGTCTCGGAAAGGCTCTTTGGCTTTTCCTCCGTTGTCTCCCTTGAATCAACCGGATTGATGCAGTGCTTTTTGATGACAGACAATTCTTCATCCGATAATCCGCCTGAAAGAACATAGGTCGTCGCGGAACGGATGAGGGGCTCTTCATCCTCCTTCAAAAGGCGTATACACTGCTCGGCGGAATCAGCTCTCTGATCAAACTGCCCCGGAAGATACTCCACCGAAAAAACGGTGTCTCCTTCATCCTTCGGGAAGCTTTCCTCATAAAGAGTGTCCACCGGAGGCTCTGAAAAGACCGTATTCTTCGCCTTTTCATAGACCTCGTCTGAGATATTTTCTATATCATAACGGATCAGGACCCTCACCGACTTGAGGGAACCTATTCCAAGATAATGCCTTATCTCATGCGAAAGCTCCTTCGCCGAGACCGCAAACTCCTTCTTTTTTTCAGCGTAGACCCGCCTTACTTTTTCCATCAGATTGCCCTTTCTTTTATGATACGCACACCGGGGAACAGTATAACATATCGCCTTATTCATAAAAATTATTTTTTTACGGAGATTTGTCCCAGAAGACCTTGATATCAACGCAGAGCGTATCAATATTTCCGTATTTTATATCCTTCCATGTCTCGGGAAAGCATGAAGTATACTCCCTCAATGAAAAACGGTGATCAAGGAGGACCACTATCCCTTTGTCCTCCTCCGTCCTTATGACCCTTCCCGCGGCCTGCAGCACCTTGGTCATCCCGGGATAGAGATAGGCGTAGGAAAAGCCGTCCATTCCCTTGCTTTCAAAATAATCTTTTATGATGTCCTGCCTCATGGAAACCATAGGAAGAGCGGCTCCTGCTATCACAGCGCCTATCAGCTTCTCACCCGTAAGGTCGATCCCCTCTGAAAAGGCTCCGCCCATCACGGTAAGCCCGAGAGTATTTTTTCCCTCATCCGAAAAATTGGAAAGAAATTCTCTCCTATCCTCCTCTTTCATATCCCTTGACTGGACGATCACCTCCATATCCTCGGGAAGGAAAAAGCCTTTGAGCCTTTTCATGACCTCCTCCATGAAGGAATAGGAAGGAAAGAACGCAAGGTAATTCCCCTTTTTTACAGAAACTATCCTTGAGAGATAATCCGCATATTTCGTATACATTAGATCCCCACGCAGCCTGTAAAGACTTGATACATCAGTTCCGGAAAAAACACCCTGCTTCTCCCTGTCAAACGAAGAGGTTGCAAAGGAAGCAAAAGGACTTTCCTCTCTGCAGAGAAGATCCTTGTAATACTTCATCGGAAGAAGGGTCGCTGAGAAAAACACGCTTGCTCTCCCCCTTGAAAGGCGCTCTGATATCTGCCCTGAAGGGTCAACGCAAAAAAGGATCAGACGTATCCTTCCGCCTTCATCCTTCACGCAGTAGTAGACATAACCGTCATGCCTGTAGTCATACATCGCAAGGAAGAATCTCACATTGAAAAATAATTCCCGAAGTTCATCCGCCTCTTCGGGATAAACGTTCTCATCAAGATTTTTTTCAAGGGCATTTAGGAGGCTCATCAAGGCAAAAACAAGCTTTTCATTATCATCTGTCTCCGTCCTGTCCGGATAGAATATCCTTTCTGTCCTTTCCTCCCAATCCTTCATTATATTGTTTACCCTGGTAAGCGTTCTTTTGAGTCCGAAGCTTTCTTTTTTTACGATGCGCTTTATAGAAAGGATCGTCTCTCTTGAAAGTTCAGCTGAATACATATCCCTTCCTCTCTCAACGAGATTGTGAGCTTCGTCCATCAGGAATATATGATCACCCTTTTTTCCCTCTCCGAAGAACCGGCCCAATGCGGCTACCGGGTCAAATACATAATTGTAATCGCAGATCACGACATCGCTCCAGTCGCAAAGCTCAAGTGAAAGATAATAAGGGCACACCCTGTGCCTCTTTGCATATTCCTTTATCGTCACACTTTGGAAGGCATCCTCGTTACTGATCATGTCATAAAGCGCGTCAAGTATCCTGTCATAGTGCCCGTCGGCAAAGGAGCAGCTTTCGGGAATACAATCGCACTCATCACAAAGGCAGGACTTTTCCCGAGCGCTTATTGTGACAGACTTTTCCCTGAGTCCCTTTTTTCTGAGGAGCGAAAGCGCATCCTCGCAGACCACCCTCGTTGCATTCTTTGCTGTGAGATAAAAGATAATGTCGCAAAGCCCTTCTCCCTGTCCCTTCATAGAAGGATAAAGAGTTGAAAGGGTCTTCCCCGTCCCTGTCGGAGCCTGAAGGAAAAGGGTTTTCCCTTCTTTGATCGAATAATAGATTTCCGATATCAGCTTCTTCTGCCCCGGCCTGTACTCGAAGGGAAAGGTCATTTCACGAAGCGAAATGTCCCTTTTCTTCTTCCACGAATACCTGAAAACAGCAAAACGCCTGAACCTTTCCATGAGGTCAAAAAACCAGTCCGAAAGCTCATTGAAAGAATACGGGTTTTCTATTATCTTTGTTTCCTCAGTGTCAATATTCACATAGGTAAGCCTCACATTGATATTTTCAAGCCCCTTCTCATCTGCGAAGATAAAGGCATAGCATTTCGCTTGGGCGAGGTGGACAGGGATGGGCTCTTCCAGCTTTTCAAGATCAAGATGGACGCCCTTTATCTCATCTATCGTGACATCGCGCTCTTTGTCAGGGAGATCATCGAAAAGACTGCCGTCAAAGATAATACCGTCTGCCCTCCCGCTTAAACAAAGGTCAAATTCCCCATAGTCAAAACGAAAAGAAAGCGGGACCTCCGCATGATAGGAGGGTCCTGCCTTCTTCTGTATCTTCTTGTGGATGCGGCTTCCGTCCTGCATCGCGGTGATCGGATTTGTAAAGCCGCTTCTTTTGTCTATGCTTCCTGAAACAAGCAGGAATTCAACAAGGGAACGGATGCTTACGCTTATCTCACCGCGCTCATCCGTTCCCTCGCAAGACTTTTTCTTTTGTTTTTTCTCAGGCTGCCGCAAATTTCTTCAGCCTGTGCATTAAGGTTATGTCTTCGCTTGCGCATACAAGCGACATCTGCCTCTTTGTAGCTGCTGCCATAACCCCAAGATAGGACTTCGCGTCGATGATGATCGAGCCGTCCTCCATGTCGATGTCATAATCATATTGGGAACAGATCGCGACAAATTCCCTGACATCCTCTGGCGTAAGCAGCCTCAGCTTGATCTTCATGTCTGATGCCTCCTTTCAAAAGTCCGGCTAATTAAAACACGAACAGTTTTTTGCGTCAAGGCTTTTATAACAAGATGTTGTATAAAAAAGGAGGGGCAGACACAAGAAATATTGTGAAAAAATGACCCTAAAGTCTGGAAATAAAATGAACAGGGGCAGAGAGGACGTAACTCTCGCTCTGACGGGTTTGACGGCGTGTTGACAGGCTGGAAAATAAAAAGAAACAGGGGCAGAGAGGACGTAACTCTCGCTCTGACGGGTTTGACGGCGTGTTGACAGGCTGGAAAATAAAAAGAAACAGGGGCAGAAGGACTTGAACCCTCGACATCCGGTTTTGGAGACCGACGTTCTACCAACTGAACTATACCCCTGTATCACAATGCCGCCTCAAAAGCGACTTTGATAATATATATCATCTCTCTCCCACGGTCAAGTTATAGTTTTATTTCTTATTGAAAAAATATATAATCCATCTGTATGGCAAAATATCTCAAAACCTTTCTGATGATCATCCTTGTTTCCGCGGTTATCTGCACCACGGTGTCTTTTGCTGTCCTGTTTCAGGGAAAGCACCTTCTCGATGGTTTCAACAAAAACAATGTCTTTCCGGTACAGAACGGTTGGACTCTTCTGGATGAAAACTACAATGATAGCCACATCATAAGCCTTCCTCTTTCGGGAAATGAAATAGAGCTTCTCAATATCGGAGATTCCTATCATCTCACCCATGTACTTCCAAAGGATCTGAACAACAGCTTCGTGCTCTCAGTTCCGGTCTCCGAAAGCCGGATAACGATCTCTATAGACTCAATAGAGCGTTTCACCTTTACCGGTACCGGCGGGCTTCCGAAAAACAGCTTTCCTTCTTCGGGCTTTTTCATCGTATCCCTTTCTGCAGAGGATGCAGGAAAACTCCTGGAGATCACTGTAAGCTCAAGATCAGGCCATATTGAAGGCTTTGGCCTCCCTCTTGCGGGCGAGCGGAGCGACATACTGATAAGCCTTTTCTTCGGGCAGCTGCCAAGCCTCCTTTCAGGTCTTATACTTATTATCTTTGGTCTGTATATCTTTGTCTCCCGTATCTTCTCAAAAAATGACAAAAATTACGGCTTCGTATATTCGGGTATCGGGGCATTTTCGATAATACTTGGCGTCTGGGTATTCTTAAAAGGCGGGATCATTCAGCTTCTTACCGGAAATATGGCAGGTTTTGATGCTCTGTCCCACTACTGCCTCATGCTTCTTCCACTCCCGATGATCTGGCATTTCTTCTATGTCACGGATGAAAAATACAAAACGGCTGCGACCTTACTGAGTGCGGTCAGTCTTGTGGAGACCGTCGTCCTGACGATCCTCGTCTATGTCATAGGCTTAAACTTCGGCATCTTTGATACTCTTATCAGCACAATGCTGATCCTTGCCGTTTTGTATTCGATCTTTGTGGTCGTTCTTTCGATCCTTCGCTCCTCACAAAAAGTCAGGAGTCATTCTCTCATTATCATTGGGGACGCATGCCTTGCAGTAGGCGGGCTCATTCAGGTTCTCTCCGTTATATTCCAGAAAAGGTCAAACGGACTGATCTTCCTGATCTCGGTACTCTTCTATCTCTTTTTCATATCGCTATGGAGCAACAGAAGAAGCACCGGGGAGCTTAAAGAGAAGGAGACCGCGATCAAAAAGGCAGTTACAAAGAGTTCCTTCCTTGCGAACACCTCACATGAAATAAGAACGCCGGTGAACCTCATCATGAGCCTTAATACCATGATGAAGAGAGACAACAATGAAGAAGCTCTCGTCCCCTATATCAAGGATATGGACAACGCCGCCCGTGAGCTGAAGGAGCTTGTAAACAAGATCCTTCTTTCCGCCCGGATAGATTCAGGCAAGGAAAAGCTCATCGAAAATGATTATTCCATGGTGGATTTCACGGATTACCTGAAGCGGACCATGTCCTCTATGAAAAAGCAGGGTGTCGATCCTGTTCTTAATGTCAGTCCATCTCTTCCCGATTCCCTGAAGGGGGACGCAAAGAAGCTTCTCGCAATCTCCGTCAGCATGATCGAAAACGCCTTCAAATATACTGACAGCGGGGCTGTGGTGGTAAGCCTCTATCATGAAGAGACGAAAAATCCAAAAGAGATCATGCTGATTATAAATGTACATGATACCGGAAGAGGCCTCTCGGAGGAAAAAGAAGCTGAGCTCTTCCAGCAGTTTTCGACGAATTATTCCGAGGCACGGGGCGCCGGTCTCGGTCTATATATCGCAGGTCGCTACGCACAGATGATGGGCGGCGAGATCCGTTGTGATCGGATGGGAGACTGCGGTACTGTCTTTACGGCCCGCCTCATCCAGAAGCTCTCGGGCAAAAAGGTAGAGCCCGAATCATTGAAGTTCAAAGAAGAAAAGAAGAGCGTATCAATCGGTCCGAAGAATATCCTGGTGGTAGATGATGTGGCAATAAACGTGACCTTCGCTCAAATGGTCATAAAGGAATCGGGGCATAACGCCGTAACCGCGCTTTCCGGTGATGATGCGATAAAGGCGGCAAAAGAGCTGCGCTTTGACCTTATCCTGATGGACGCGCAGATGCCCGGAATGGATGGCTTTGAAACTCTTTGCAATATCCGGACTGATAAGGAAGGGAAGAACCAGAAAACCGTTGCCTTCCTCCTCTCGGCAGATGAGGGCTCAGACATAGAAGAAAAGGCTCACTCTGCCGGCTTCCTTGGCTGCTCTCCCAAGCCCCTCACAAAGAATTCCCTCCTCAAAATGCTTTCTGAAGTTGAAAAGGGGGCGCGTTGACATGGAACAAAAAAGATTTGGCGCCTACAATCTCATAAAGATCCTTTCCTCCCTGATGGCAGTTGTTGTCATAGTTCTTGTCATCGCATCCTTCTTCGTCTCAAAGACAAGCCCGGGCATCAACTCCAAAAACTTTCAGATGATCTCCGACAAGGTCACCTACAAAAATCCCGACAATGAAACCTCTACGATCTCACTGCCCTGCCACATAAGCTTACGTCCCGAAGAAGAGGCTATGTATTATTTCAGGGTTCCCGAAGGCAGTGTCTCACGGGATTATCTCTTTGTCTATGTGGATGAGCTCGATACCACTATTTATGCGGGAAACCAGTTCATCGGCAATTATCTTGGCGCGGGTAAATACAAGTTCGGCGGAGATATCCCTTCAGAATGGTATGTCATGCAGTTTTCAAAAAACTATGAGTATTCAAACATCTATGTCCGGATAAAGGCCGGTCCAAACGGTTACAGCGGGATACTCAAGAATGTTTACGTCGGTGACAAGTCAGCCGTGATCCTTGAGCTTGTACGCCAGGAGATCCCCACCATTATCGTTTATATCACCCTCTTTGTCTTTGGAATGATAATATGCATCCGTTACTTTACTTCCTTCTTCAGAAAGGTTGAAAACACCGGGAAATACTTTGCTCTCTCGATGGGTCTTTTGTTTCTCGCATTTAATTATTTTCTGCGTTCCGATATAAGGCAGCTCTTCACCGGAAATATCCCGGCTGCACAGACCATTGGCAGGATGAGCCTTGCCTGCGGCGCTGTCGGATTCATCAGCTATCTTCTGATGATGGGGAAACGTCTTAAGAAAAAGAATGTATTTATCCCTCTCCTTTGCTTTGCCGCTTCCTTCTTCTTCGACGGCTTGTTCTATTATGCCGTGAGCTACAGGGCACAGCATATAATATTGATGATAGGAACGATCATCCTCGTGACCGGACTTTCACTTGATATCAGGGATGCTCTGAAAGAAAAGCGCGAAAGCGAAGCTATGGCGCTTGAGTACAACAGAGAACGGACCCAGTTTCTCGGCCGGATATCCCATGCCATAAGGACTCCCGTCAATGCCATACAGGGAATGAATTCCGTCATCATGAGAGAGACCCGGAATCCCGCGATGAAGCAGCACTCAAGGAATATAAAGAGCTCCATAGAATCCCTGCTCTCCATAATCGATGATATTCTTGATGTTTCAAGGATAGAGTCCGGAAAGATAGAGATCCTGGATTCCCCTTATGATTTCATGTCACTCGTGAATGACCTCAACAATATCACGAGCCTCTCTGCTGAGGAAAAAGGGCTGTCCTTCTCTATAAATAATGATCCAAATATCCCTGCCCGCCTCACCGGCGATGAGATCAGAGTACGCCAGGTCATATTGAATCTTCTCTCCAACGCTCTTAAGTATACAAAGGAGGGCTCTATCTCACTCTCCTTTGGCTTTGAGAAAACAGGCGAAAACGCTATAGATCTGAAGATCACAGTATCCGACACAGGCGAAGGAATAAAGCCTGAGGATATGGCTCATCTCTTTGACACCTATGAGCGGCTGAACGAAAAATCAAATACAAACATTGAAGGAACGGGACTCGGACTCCCGATAACGAAAAATCTCGTCACCCTGATGAACGGAAGCATCGCCTGTGAGAGCACATATGGCAAGGGCACGAATTTCATCGTCACTATCCCCCAGGGCACAGACGAAGAAAGTACTATCGGAAGCTACCAGGAAAGGGAAGAGGCGGCAAGCGCTGACAATGATTCCTCAGCCTGGTTTCTGGCTCCATCTGCCAAAGTGCTTGTGGTAGATGATGTTGATATGAACCTTGATGTGATGCGCGCGCTTTTTGAGCCGTCACAGATGACAGTGGATACGGCCGGCGGCGGTGAAGAATTCTTAAAGCTCATTACAGAAAAGAAATACGACATTATCTTCCTCGACCATATGATGCCGAGTCCTGACGGGGTTGAAGCATTTAAGCGAATGAAGACTGTAAAGGACAACAAAAACTTTGATACCCCTGTCATTATGCTGACTGCAAATGCCGTAATAGGAGCAAGAGAGGCTTATCTTGAAATGGGCTTCACTGATTATCTTTCAAAGCCGGTTTCAGAAAAAGAGCTTATCAATATGTGCAGGCAATACCTGGACTCTTCTCTCCTTTCAGAGGCAGTTCAAACGGCGCCTGCAAAGGCTGATGAGTCCCAAAATGAAGATAGATACAAAGAGATCTTCGACACTCTCTCATCCTTCCTGAACACAGAGAGCGGGCTCTCCTACAGCATGGGCAAAAAGGATTTCTACCTGAACTCCCTTAAGTCCTTCTCAAAGAACGGTCAGATAGAGCTCATGAAGGACGCGTACGAAAAGAAGGATATGCCTGAGTACAAGATCCATGTCCACGCCTTGAAGGGCGTCGCGAGACTTATAGGTGCTGACGACCTCTCTGCGAAGGCAAAGGCTCTTGAAGATGCTTCCGGGCAGGGGGACCTCTCCTTTGTGGAAGCGCATCATGACAATATAATCTCAGACTTCAACGAGCTTTCGGAAAGCATCACAATGGTCCTTGAATCGACAGAAGAAAAAAGCTCCGGGAACGATTTTTCAAAGGCCGACTTTTCAGAGGCTCTCACGCTTCTTTCAAACTGCGCGAAGGATATCGATATAGACGGAATGGACGAGGCCGCAAAGCTGCTGAAATCCTTCAATGTACCGGATGACATAAAAGAAAAGTTTGATCAGCTCCTCCACGAGGAGGCAGAGATTCATTTTGATGAAGTCATCAGGCTTTCAGATGAGCTTTTGGCTCTGGTGAAATGATATGTCAAAGAAAAAAGCATTTACAATACTCTCACTGGTCCTTATAGCAGCAATTGCAGTTGTGATCATCATTGCTGCTGCCTATACCCGCTCTACCGCAAAAAAAGGTGAGCCGGGAAGTTTTCGTATAGGAGTCCTCTACAGCAAGAGTCCGGGCTATCAAAGCACCTATGCCCTCTCTCACTTTCGCGGGATAGAAGCCATGAAAAAAAAACTTGGGATAGCGGATTCCCAGGTCGTCTCACGGGAGGATGTCTGGACCGATGATGAAAGGACCCTTTCTGTGGCGATAGAGGAGCTCCTCGCAGAAAACTGCGATCTGATAATAGCTACAGACGATACCTACAACGACATCTGCGAGCAATATGCCGCTGAAAACCCGGACACTGTCTTTGCCGTTGCTCTCGGAACAAAGACAAACGGAAAAAATCTAGTCTCCTGCAACGCAAGAGCATATGAAGCAAGCTACCTTTCCGGAGTGATAGCAGGAAAAAATTCTACTTCAGGTCACATAGGCTATGTCTCGTCCTTTGGAAAGGACTATCCATTAACCGGAAGTCTCATTTCATCCTTTGCAAAGGGTGTCTCTTCAGTAAATCAGGATACATCGGTGGAACTCTATATCACAGGTTCCTGGAGCGATTCTCTGAGCGAATCCCTCGCGGCCGAATATCTTATTGACAGAGATTGCGATGTCATAGCCCAGAATGTAAATACCGTAGCGCCTCAAACCGCTGCCGCCCATGCCGGGATAGGAAGCATCGGCTATGACTTTGATATGTCGGAGATAGCGCCGGATTCTGTTGTATCCTCCGTTGTATGGAACTGGGATGTTTATTATACCTGGCTGGTGGAAAAGCTTCTTAACAATACTTTTTCGGGCGAGAACTATATCGGAGGGCTCGAAGATGGTCTGATCACCGTGACAGAGCCTTCAAAAAAGGCTGCGTCAGGCACTTTAGAAGCATTTGAAGATGCAAAGAAAAAAATACTGGACAGGAGTCTTCAGATTTTTTCAGAGGAAGAGCTTGATAAGGGCATAGATGATTATTCTGACAATGTAAGAGAGTCAGGTATTCATACTTCCGCCGCTTCAGTAAGGAACGAAGCGGACAGCACAATAGAAATAGCTGTTCAGCCATCCTCAGCCTTCATGCCTTTCTTTGTAGCCAGAGCAAACGGATGGATAGAAGAAGCACTTTCGAAATACGGTGTCGCCGTGAACTGGGTGGATTTTGAATCAGGTCCTCCCATGAATGCCTACTTTGCTTCGGGAAGCGGTCATATCGGAGTTGCCGGGGATGTTCCTGTAGTATCGGCACTTGCGAACGGACAGGACAATATCTTCATAGGCTCGATAGAAGCAGGCGCCTCTTACTGCCTCGTTGTTCCGGAAGAAAGCAGTATCACTTCGATAGAGGATCTTAAAGGAAAGACTGTTGGAACGGTCGTAGGCTCGACCTCACACAATGTACTGAAAAAATTTCTTGAGTCAGTAGGGCTCTCACTCTCTGACATCAAATTCTATGAGATAGCAGGTGCTGATGCCGCCCTCGCGCTCTCTGACAAAACCTGCGATGCCATATCGATCTGGGAGCCTACCGGAACGGCGCTTGTCTCCTCCGGCAAAGCAAGGATCATTGCAGACGGAAGTGATATCAATTTTCCCGGCGTCAATGTAATCTTTGCGCGCCGCTCCTATCTTGAAGACAATCCTGAGATCGTAAAAGAAGTTCTCACACAGTTCGTGCGTGGAGCAAATATGTTAAGAGACTATCCCAACCAGTCCGCAAGACTGATCTCCGGTTATTACAATCAGGACCCTTCCGTGCTTTCGTCCATCATCGACAAATATGATTACAAGATGGTATTCACCGAGGACGATATCGACTCCCTTCAGGATACCGTCGCCTTCCAGCTTGAAATGGGAAATATCAAAAATGGGATATATGTAAAGAATTATATCGGAGATTCCATTGCAAGAGAGATAATGAAAAATGATCAGAAAAGCTTGACCACATCAGAAACAAAGGAGACTCCATAGGGCTTAACACCGGAACTGCTCTCCTTTGAAAGCTTGGCAAGCGAAGCCTTTGGAAGAATGCATTTATCAAAGCCGAGCTTATGCGCCTCAGCTATCCTCTGATCTGCCTGGGAGACAGACCGCACCTCGCCTGAAAGCCCGACCTCTCCGAAGCAGAAAAGATGATCATCTATCGGCTTGTCCTTGTAGCTTGAGACTATTGCCATTACTATCCCGAGGTCCACGGCAGGCTCATTCATCCTCATTCCGCCCGTGATATTCACGTAAGCGTCATATTCGGAGAGTTTCAGTCCTATCCTCTTTTCAAGAACGGCCATCAAAAGGTTTACCCTGTTGATATCGATCCCCACAGCCGTACGTCTCGGCATCCCGAAATTCGATCTTGTGACGAGAGCCTGTATCTCTATAAGTATGGGCCTCGTGCCCTCCATTGAAACAGCGACGACTGAACCGCTTGCGCCTTCAGGGCGCCCGGAAAGCATGTAGCCTGAAGGATCGGGGACTTCTGAAAGACCGCTTCCCGTCATTTCAAAAACGCCTATCTCGTTCGTTGAGCCAAAGCGGTTCTTGACTCCGCGGAGTATCCGATAGGACGCATATCTGTCTCCTTCAAGATAGAGCACAGTATCGACCATATGCTCAAGGACCCGTGGTCCTGCGACATTGCCCTCCTTTGTCACATGACCTATTACAAATATGGTGATGCCTTTTGTCTTTGAAAGGCGCATCAGAGTTGCTGTAGAGGCTCTGACCTGCGAAACACTGCCCGGAGCAGCCTCAGCCTCGGGGGAGTACATGGTCTGGATAGAGTCAATGATGACGAGCTCCGGTGCCGCCTTTTCTATTGCTTCTTCAATGAGAGAAAGATCCGTTTCAGTCATCAGAAGAAGAGAATCGGAAAAATTCCCGACTCTCTTTGCTCTCATCTTGATCTGTGAAAGTGACTCTTCGCCTGAGACATAGAGAAGCTTTCGTCCGTCATTTGAAAGATTTCTCGCAACCTCAAGAAGTATTGTCGACTTTCCTATCCCGGGATCTCCTCCGAGAAGAACAAGTGAACCCTTCACTATCCCGCCGCCCAGGACTCTGTCAAATTCATCTATACCGCTTTTGATCCTCTCATCCTGCTCAGAGTTGATCTTTGAAAGAGGAATGGGCGTACTTTCTTCGTTAAGTACCGCCGCCCTTTTTACTCCCTTTACGGACTCCCGCACCTTTTCCTCGCTGCAGGTATTAAACTCCCCGCAAACAGGACATTTCCCGAACCACTTGCCGGATTCATTCCCGCAGGAGGTACAGAAGAATATAGTTTTTTCCTTTGCCCTTGACTGAGGCATCTCTCACGCCTTTTCTGCGAGTACGGAAACCTTTTTTCCTTCTCCAAGCTCAACTGAAAGCGTAAGCTTTCCGCCAAGGTTCGTCTTCATGGTCCCAAAGTCCCTGTCTGAAACAGTGATCCGATACTCCGTCTCAGGAAGAAGACCAAGCGTGATCTCAGCGTCTCCGGCGCCCTCAACAAAAAAGCTGACCTTTTCTCCCGTCATCTCAAAATCAGATACGCTCGTTCCGGGAACCGACTCATAAACGAACTGCTCATTCCTCTCAAGCTTTGTAATGTCCTTGCAGGTCTTCACGGAAAAGCTACCTCCCAAAAAGGCAAAATCCTTCTCCTTTGTCTTCTCGGGCAGAGTGTGATCACCGAAAAAGAGCTTACTTCCTTCCTGACTTATAACTGCACTCATTTTTTCTTCCCCCCGCGCGCCTTTCGCGCATCCTTTGTTTTTGGTGTCTCAAAAATTATCTTATCATCCTTTACGGTACAGATGACACTTGCGTTTCCCTTTACGTCGCCCTTCAATATCGCATCTGAAAGCTGATCCTCTATATCTGTCTGAATCCTTCTTCGAAGAGGTCTGGCTCCGAACTTCGGGTCATAGGCTTTTTCGACTATATACCTTTGAACTGAAGGCTTGATATGAAGGTCGATACTCATCTCGTCCATAAGCCTCTTTGAAAGCTCTGAAAGAAGGAGTCCCGAGATCTTTACGAGATCATCCCGGTTCAGCGCCCTGAATACTATAGTCTCATCTATCCTGTTCAGAAATTCGGGCTTGAATTCGTGCTTGATCTCCTCCATGACCCGGCCCTTCATATACTCATAATCACTCTTTTCCGTATCCTCTGCGGAAAAGCCGAGGTGCTTCGGCTCCATTATCTCCTTTGCTCCGGCATTTGATGTCATGATGATAATGGTATTCTTGAAATCCACCTTTCTTCCCTGGGAATCGGTGATATGGCCGTCATCAAGAACCTGAAGGAGTACATTGAATACATCCGGATGGGCTTTTTCTATCTCGTCAAAAAGAATAACCGAATAAGGATTTCTCCTCACCTTCTCGGCAAGCTGCCCTCCCTCATCATAGCCTACATAGCCCGGAGGAGAGCCTATCATCTTTGCGACAGACTGCTTTTCCATATATTCTGTCATATCGACCCGGATCATCTTGTTTTCGTCACCGAAGACTGCTTCAGCGAGAGCCTTAGAAACCTCTGTCTTTCCAACTCCGGTAGGACCGAGGAAAAGGAAGGAGCCTATAGGTCTCTTTGGTTCCTTCAGACCGACTCGTCCGCGTCGCACTGCCCTTGCTACAGCAGATACAGCCTCTTCCTGCCCTATTATCCTCTTGTGGAGTGTTTTCTCGAGGGATGAGAGCCTGTGTGACTCCGACTCATTCAGGCGCGTTACCGGTATCTTTGTCCAGCGGGATACTACTTCTGCTATATCGTCCTCCAGAAGGAGCATCTTCTTTCTCTTCTTTGACCGCTCAAATGAGCTCTTCAGCTTCTTTACTTCCTCCATGAGAGTCTGTCTTCTTACCCTTATCTCATAGGCGTCATCAAAGTTTCCATCCATAAGGGCCTTTTCAAAAGATGAAAGGAGGTCTTCGGCACTCTTCTCAAGTTCATAGATCTTTTCCGGTGTCTTCGCACTTGAAAGCACAAGTCTTGCCGAAGCCTCATCCATAAGGTCAATAGCCTTGTCGGGAAGAAAGCGGTCGGATATATATCTTGCGGAAAGCTCGGCACAGGCAGAGATCGCCTCATCTGAAATGGTTATCCCGTGATGCTTCTCATACTGAACTTTGATCCCGGACAGAATCTCCTTTGTCTCGGAGACCGTGGGCTCCTCCACCATCACCTGCTGGAATCTTCTTTCAAGAGCTGCATCCTTCTCGATATATTTGTGATACTCGCTGACCGTGGTGGCACCGATGATCTGGATATCTCCTCGCGCCATCGCGGGCTTTAGAATATTTGCGGCATCCATGGCGCCTTCTGCCCCGCCGGCGCCTATCATGGTATGAACCTCATCAATGAAGAGTATAATGCTCTTGTCCTCTATGGCTTCATTTATGACATTCTTGATCCTCTCTTCAAATTCGCCCCTGTATTTCGTACCGGCGACCATCCCCGAGAGGTCGAGGCTCATTATCCTTTTTCCGGCTACCGTGTCCGGAACCATCCCGGTCTCTATGTACTCGGCAAGGCCCTCTACAATTGCAGTCTTTCCGACTCCGGGTTCTCCGATGAGACAGGGATTGTTCTTGCCCCGCCTTGAAAGGATCTCAATGACGCGCTGTATCTCATCCTTCCTTCCGATAATGGGATCAAGCTTCCCTTCGTGAGCAAGGGCGGAGATATTCCTTGAATACTGCTCAAGAACAGAAGCACGGTCACCACGCATCCTCGTTCGGTTCTTCTTCATGCTCTCTTCCTGATAAGCAGCCCCGCTTTCGCCCATTGAGGCAACTATCTCCTGATAAAGCTTCTGAAGGCTGATCTCGAGAGTAGCAAGAAGCCTTGTGGCAGCACAGTCCGGAGTTTTCAGTATCGCAAGCGCGATATGCTCCGTTCCGATCTCATCAAGCCTTGAAAGCCTTGCCTCCTCCTCGGCATCAGAAAGTATCTTCCTGGCTTTTGGAGTAAGACCTCCCCTGTCCATAACGGAGACACTCTTTTCCGGGGCGATAAGCTCAGCAATGAGCTTGATCACGTTTTCTTCATTGATCCCCTCATGGAAAAACACCTTCGCAGCAAGCGAATCCTCTGTATGCAAAAGCCCGAGAAGCAGATGTTCTGTCCCGATATAATTGTGCTTTAATCGCTTTGATACGCGTTTTGCGTAATCAACGGCTTTTTTCGCCGCAGGAGTATAATTCATTCTTTACATCCCTTAAAGGTCATTAAGATCCATAACATCTATTTTTTTGCCTACATCGGGCTCGCCTTCATTACCACAGCCCTGTGCGTTGTCTTCATTGTTTTCGGCAGGTTTTACAGCGCTATGATCCGGCTTATTTACAGCTTTCTTTTCTTCTGCCTTTTTTACAGGAGCTCCTTCAGTCTTCTTTTCGGCCGAGGGTACATTCTTTTCGGCCGCAGACGTTGTTATGGCCTGTCCGGAAGCGATAATGGCATCGCTGCTCAATATCTTTCGAAGACCGTTGTCGCTGACATCGGGCATCACCCTGGTCTTCTCCGGAGCCTTCTCCTTCGGCTTCTCCTCCTCCGGCTCCTCCTCGTCATCATACTCTTCTTCGTCATCATCCTCATCGTCGCCGTAAGGAAGGTCGTCATCATCATCTTCGTCTTCGTCCGCGAATTCCCTCTTCACGATGGATCTTCCGAAATCCTCTTCCTCTTCATCTTCGTCCTCATCGTCGTCTCTTCTTTTCGGTATCATCGATATGATAACAAGGATAATGAAGATGACTATGAAGATAATGATGATAAGCAGTACCTTCTGGAAGGAAAATCCGCCTGACTTTGATTCCGATGCAGCCTGAGAAGAAGATGCAGTACCTGAGGATGCCCCGCTTTGGGAAGGTTCTACACTCACGCCTCCGGAAGATCTGCTCTGATAATCCTTCAAAAGAGCGAAATCAGCCCTCTGGAGCGTTCCTGATGCAGCATCGAAGTTGAACCACATCGTAAGCCCCTCAAAGGTCTTCCCGTAAAGATAATAAAAATCTCCGGGATCAGCCTTGAGCACATAGGCATCCGGTATCGTCAGGGTCGCAACATTGTTGAAGGTCATATCCGCCTTTGAAAAGAGATCCTTTGAAAGAGTCTCAGCCTCAGGTATTGCGCTTTCGGAAAGCGGTATGATGAATGTTCCAAGATAAGGGATCAACGGAGAAAAGGTGCCGCCAGCCTCATCATAATAGAAAAAGCTCCCTTCGTTTTCCATTGTCCCGTCGTTGATAAGCTTTAAATAAACGAGGGTTACCGTTCCGTTTGAGATTTCTTCATAGGTCCCCTTTGCTATTGAAAGAGAGGTCTTTGAAAAACCTGCAGGGATCGATGCATCGGTATATCTTTCAGAGACAGCATATATCTTCCCGTTTGAAGAAACCTGTCCCTTCGGAAGGTCTGCTGCCGGTGCCTCCGCTGCAGCAGATGATGCAGGCGTTTCAGCCGCTGCGGATGAAGCCGGCGCAGGAGTCTCAGGTGCTGCCGAGGAAGCCGGTGCCTGCGGCGCCGCAGAGGACTGCGCTGCTGAATCAGTGATGGTGACTGAGGCAGAGCTTCCGGATACACCGGCATCAGCAGAAGCCACAATAAGATCGGCCTTTCCTGCCGCGGTTGCTGTAAATCGGATGGTGTTCCTCGTTGCCTTGAAAGTAACCATATTTCCGTCTGAAGTACCGGTGCCGGGATCATCAAGCTTCAGCCGTGATGCGGAATATCTCAGTGTAATGGACGCCTCCGTCGTACAGGTAACTGTGACGGAGAGACTCTCTCCTACCTTTATGTCCTTCTTTGAAACTCCAATGGTCGTAACTCCCGCTGCCGTGGCTGCCAGAGAGTTCAGCGGTGGTGCCGCGTAAAACGCAAAAAGAAGCAGCGCCATCGAAAGCACAAGCGCTTTTTTTATTATTTTTTTCATTCTATCCATCTTTCCCACCTCTCTAAAAAATCAAAGATGAAATCTCCGGCGCATTTCCGACCGGGCTGCTCTTCCGCCTATGATCAATGTCCCGAGGAACATTGCAAGCGAGGCAAAGAAGGCAATGATGCTTGGAATCCTGAATGTCACTATCCCCGGAATTGAAAACAAAAGGGGTATCAGCGACAGCAGGATCATTATTATCTCAAAGACCATATAGCTCTGAAAGTCACTGTTGTTCACGATCATCAGCACTACGATCACAAAATCGAGTACTATTATCGCCCCGGGGAAGACAAAGTTCAAGGACCACCGTGAAAACCCGAGGCAGATATCTATGATCATTGTATAAAGGACTCCAAGGAGGATCATGGGTATCACCTTACCCACAACGCCTATGTTCAGGCTGGTCAACAGGTTTACGGCCGCTACCAGATAGAAGAGCCCGAGAGTCGTTATGATGCCAAAGTCAAGGCGTCCGCCGTTCCCAAGATCAAAATAGAGCGCTGCCGCGCTTCCTGCGATAGCGATAAAGAGAAGTATCCTTTTAAAGAGGGAATATCTTCGCATCTCGGCTGCAACATCCGGGAAGATATTTACCTTCTCCCGTAGCCTTTTCTCATCCTCTTCGTTTGGCACTTCAAGCCCGCCGCGGCAGAGCGGGCAGTATTCGGTATCGTCAAGCACATAGACACCGCAATGAACACATCTACTCATAGAACACCCCGTTCGTCTCAATGGTAACATTGACTCCATCGTTTGCTATCTGCCGGTATATCTCTCTTTGAACAGAAGTGTCCTTGTAAGCTGAGCCGACTGCATAGACCATCGTATCCTTGAAGGAGGTAATGGTTCCCTTCATCCTCTGCCCCGCTGAGAACGGAAGGAAGCAGTATATGAATTTCACATATTCGTCATAAGGACTGTCCAGCTTCATATTCCCGATATTCGTGATGGTAGACGTATTTGACTTCGCGGCTTTCAGATAGAATATCTTCATCGCAAGGTTCTTGAAAAAGAGCGGGATTATCTTCGCAACAAACATCTGGGTATAGGAGACCGTGAAGGAAAAGATGGATTCCAGATTTTCCTTTGTGATCTTTTTCTTGAGGTCATCATGAATGATCTTCGCAACCTCCTCGAAGGTATAATCCTCCTTCTCCGGCGCGAACTCGGCGGATACCATGCAAAAGAAATTCTTTGTTGTCATGGATCCAAAGAAGGGGCGAAGGTCGACCGGCACTGATATCTTGATGGGCCGCTTCTTTGAAGCCCTGCCCTTCGCCGTCTTGTATATTGCATAAATAAAACAGGCTACAAGATAGTCATTCAAGGTCATATCGTATTTCGATTTGACCATGGCCTTCAGCTCCTTCAGGCTTATTATTCCAAGCGTCACCCCGAAGGCTCTGTAGGGAAGGCGTTCACCGTGCAAAAGGTAAGCGCGTTTTGTACTGTATTCTATCTTGTAATTCTTTTTGAAATTCTTGAGGAAGCTGTCCTCACGTCCTATAAAGGTCTCCGGAGAAAGCTTGTCGCCGTATTTTTCACGGAGATCGGGGTGAGCACATCTTAAATACTGATATACGAGTTCCTTACCGAAGATAATGATACCGGTCCCGTCTGCAAGGGCATGAAAGCACTCGATATTGATCCTGTTCTTGAAATAAGTCACCCGGAACATATATTGATCGTTTCTGTTTCCGTGGATCAGACGGCAGGGGTATTCTGCCTCCTCCTTCACCCTCGGTGCCGGAGCGTGTATCTCTTCAAGATAGAACCAGAAAGCGCCGTTTCGAAGCCGAAGGTTAAATCCCGGTATCTTGGGAGTCAGGATATCAACGGCCTCCTGAAGAGCTTTCGGATCGATAGGGTCGTTGAATACAACGCACCACCTGTAGGTGTTCGTCATCTCCTCTCCGGCTATGGCCGGAAAGAGGTTTGCGGTATTGTCGAGACGCTCCCATTTCCGATCGCGCCGACGCTGCTTTGGCATTTTGTCATTTTCGCTTATTTTTTTTTCTTTCTTCTTTGCTTCAGATCCCATCCTGCTTTTTTCCTCGTGGATCAGATATGGTATTTCTGGTCAAACTGCGCATAAAGCCTCTGGAACTCAGGAGTCTGAGATTCCTTCAGGGTATCAAGGTACTCATGTGTATCATAAGTGTCATCCGCTATCTCTATTATCGTAACAGCTATATTTGAGCAATGATCGGAGATCCTCTCAAGATCCGTCATCAGATCCTCAAGCATAACACCGAGTTCCATCGTGCACTTTCCCTTTTGAAGCCTCTTCACATGATGTCTCTTCGCCCTTTCATTCAGGTTGTCGATGACCTCCTCAAGCGGCTCTACCATACGGGCAGTCTCAATATCTTCATCCTTCAGCGCCTTCATGGTAAGATCGATATTCTCTGTAAGTGCAGCGCAGTAAACACGAAGTTCCTCTCTGCCCTTGTCTGAAAAAGTGAGCTGCTTCTCATTCATCTTTTCAACACTCTCAGCAATGTTCCTCGCGTGATCCGACATCCTCTCGAGATTTCCGATCGTATGGAGCATGACTGAGACCTTTTTGTTGTCCCTGATAGTAAGGGGCTTTGAGGAAAATCTGACAATATATGTCCCGAGCTGATCCTCGAACATATCTATCTCGTCCTCCATCTGAAGGACATTCTTCACCTTCTCCCTGTCGTAGGTTTCGATGAGGGAAAGAGCCGTAAGAAGGCATTCCTGTGTGCGGGAAGCCATATCATTCTCAACTCTCTGGCACTGTTGTACAGCGATCGCCGGAGAATCTATGAAGCGGCTGTCAAGAAGATCAAGAGCCTTCGGGCGGTTTCCTTCACCCTCCCCGGGCTTGTCCTTCACTGTCGCGGTAGCGAGTTTTACAAGGATATTCCCCATAGGGAAGAGGACAATAGCCTCCGCAATATTGAAGAGCGAATGCACAAGCGCAATCCCCGCGGGATCGGCATAGGTTTCAAGGAAGGGGAAATGAATGAAGGCGTTCAGGGCATAGAATATCACCATGAAGAGACCGACACCTATGATATTGTAATAAAGGTGTATGAGGGCCGCCCTTTTCGCGTTTGTCTTTGCTCCGATCGAGGAGATGATCGCGGTAATGCAGGTTCCAAGGTTCTGTCCCATTATGACGGGAACGCAGACTGAAAAAGGTACTGCGCCGGTAAGCGTCAAAGCCTGAAGGATACCGATGGAAGCAGATGAGCTTTGGATGATGACTGTAAGAATGAGTCCCGCCATGAGTCCAAGGAAGGGATTTGAAAACTTGAGAAGGATATTCGTAAATTCCGGAACATCCGCAAGGGGAGCGACGGCGCTTGACATCGTCTCCATACCGAACATGAGCACTGCAAAGCCGAGCAGGATCATTCCGGTATCCTTTTTCTTCTCATCCTTTAAGAACATGTAGAAGATAATGCCGATCACGGCAAGCACGGGAGCAAAGGTCGTGGGTTTGAAAAGCTCGACTATGGGATTGTCTCCGGAGATACCGGAAAGTGAAAGGATCCACGAGGTGATCGTGGTTCCGAGGTTCGCACCTATGATGACTCCGGAGCCCTGAACAAGTGTCATTATTCCGGAGTTTACGAAACCGACCACCATGACAGTCGTCGCTGAGGACGACTGTATCACGGCAGTAACAATAAGGCCTAGGAGAAAGCCTTTGAATCTGTTGCTGGTAAGCGATGATAATATGGTTTCAAGCCTTGACCCTGCACTCTTCTTGAGCCCGTCGCCCATTACATTCATTCCGTAAAGGAACAATGCGAGGCCTCCGAACAGGGTCAGAACATTGAAGATGGTCATTGGGATATCCTTTCAGGAAATGGAATATTCAGCTTTTCTTTGCAGCCTTCTTGTCAGCCTTTTCCTTTTCCTTCGCCTTTTTCTGCTCTTCTATGGCCTTCTGCTTTGCCTTTTCCTCCTCGGCAGCCTTTGCAGCGGCCCCGGGCTTTTCAGACGCAGAAACTGCTTCAAGTGTCATTGGGATACGGCAGTTCTTGTTGCTTCCGAACTCCACTATGATCATGTTCTGTTCTTTGTTTATATCGATGACTACTCCGTAGAAACCGCTTGTTGTAAGGACTGTATCCCCTATCGCAAGCCCTTCCTTCATTGCAGCCTTTTTCTTCTGTTCCTTTCTCTGGGGAAGGATCATGATGACATACATCACGACAAAGATAAGAATGATCCATACGATCGTGAACATACCCATTCCACCTCCGCCCTGAGCGGGAGCAGCCTGGGCATTTGCGTTCATAAGAATTGAAAACATTAAAAAATTACCTCCTGTTTGAAAACATACTGCGTTTATTTTATCGAATATCGCCTCTTATGGCAAGTTTTCCGTCATTCTTTCTATGGTTTTGTCGGCCCACTCATCATAGTTTCCTTCTTCGATAGCTGCTCTTATCTCCTCCATCAGGTGGTTGTAAAAATGGAGATTATGGAGTACGAGAAGCCTCATTGCGAGCATCTCCTTAGCCTTTAATAGGTGATGCACATAGGCTCTCGAATATGACCTGCAGCAGGGACAGTCGCAGCCCTCTTCGATCGGACGAAGATCCTCTTCGTAGGCCTGGTTTTTGAGGTTCATCTTCCCGTGATGTGTGTAAGCATGCCCGTGCCTGCCATTCCTTGAAGGATAAACACAGTCGAAGAAATCAACTCCGCGCCGGACGGCCTCTATGATATTTACGGGGGTGCCGACACCCATGAGGTAAACAGGCTTGTTCCGGGGGAGCCTTGGAACCGTAATATCCAGGATATGGTACATCTCTTCATGAGTCTCGCCTACCGCAAGCCCGCCTATGGCATATCCGTCAAGGTCCATGGCGCTTATGATGTCGGCATGTTCAGTTCTGATATCGTCATATACAGCACCCTGATTGATCCCGAAAAGAAGCTGTTCCTTGTTTATCGTATCGGGGAGCGACCGGAGTCTTTCAAGTTCATCCCTGCAGCGTACAAGCCACCTCGTAGTGCGCTCTACCGACTGCTTCACATAATCACGATCAGCCTTTGAGGAAGGGCATTCATCAAAGGCCATGGCAATGGTAGATCCGAGATTCGACTGTATCCTGATGCTCTCTTCAGGTCCCATGAAGATCCTGCGGCCGTCGATGTGGCTTTGGAAGGTGACGCCCTCCTCCTTGATCTTTCGCATTTCAGCCAGGGAAAAAACCTGAAAGCCGCCGCTGTCAGTAAGGATAGGACCTTTCCAGCCCATAAATGAATGAAGACCGCCGAGCTTTTTGATCAGCTCGTCCCCGGTCCTCACATGAAGATGATAAGTATTTGAAAGAACAACCTGCGTACCTATCGACAGAAGGTCGTCGGAAGACACAGCGCCCTTTATGGCGCCTACAGTCGCCACGTTCATGAAGCATGGAGTCTCTATGTCTCCATGAACCGTGGAAAGTCTTCCTCTCTTTGCCCTGCCGTTCTCAACTATCAGTCTGTAGCTCATTTTTTCTCTTTTCTGAAAATGCCAGAATGTGATCGATCCTTGACGACATGTCGCTTATCAAAAGATCAAGGACTGTTATCGCTGCCATGCTCTCGACTACGACTACTGCTCTTGGAACAATGACGGGGTCGTGTCTCCCCTTTATCGAAATGACGGTGTTCTCACCATTTTTGTTGACGGTCTCCTGCTGAATGGAGATAGACGGAGTAGGCTTGATCGCTGCCCTGAATATGAGCGGCGCCCCGTCTGACATCCCGCCAAGGGTGCCTCCGGAATGGTTTGTCTTTTTCTCTATCCTTTGGTTTTCACCGGCAAAGAAGGGATCATTGTCTTCGCTCCCGTGGAGATTGACCGAATTAAAGCCCTCTCCCATCTCAAAACCCTTGACCGCTCCTATCGACATCACGGCCTTTGAAAGAACTGCATCAAGCTTATCAAATACTGTCTCCCCTATTCCCGGGAAAAGGCCGTCTATCCTGCATTCCACGATGCCGCCGACGGAGTCGCCCCTCTCCTTTACCTTCAGGATATATTCGGCTGCTCTTTCTGAAACTACATGATCCGGCATGAAAAGCGGATCTGAGAGCGCCTCTGAAAGGTCTGTTTCTATGGCAGTTATTGGACCTATGGCTCTTGTATAGGCGGATACTTTGATCCCTGCCTCCTTCAGCACCTTTTTGCAGACAGCGCCTGCCATGACGCGACCTATGGTCTCGCGTCCCGAAGAACGCCCGCCGCCCCGGTGGTCACGGAAGGCATATTTCGCGTCAAAAGTAAAATCGGCATGCCCGGGTCTGTAAATATCCTTCAAAGCATCATAATCAGAGGAATGGGCGTCATTGTTTTTCACCATCATCGCGATGGGAGTCCCGAGAGTCTTCCCCTCAAAAACCCCGGACAAGATCTCAACTTCATCAGTCTCGTTTCTCTTTGTGGAAAAATCATTTTTCCCCGGACGCCGCCTGTCAAGCATCTCCTGGATATCATCACGGCAAAGCGAAAGCCCTGAGGGAATGCCGTCGACTACAGCACCGACTGCAGCCCCGTGGGACTCTCCGAAGGTCATTACCTTTATATTTTTTCCAAAAACACTTCCGCCCATGGAGTTTTATCCTTCGTTATCAAGCTTCAAAATCCGAAGGCAGTTTGGCCTGTCGATCTTTACGGGCGGATTGCACATAAGAGCGTAATTTCCTTCGTAATTGATCTTGAATGTCCTTATCTCGTTTGAATCGTGATTCAGCGCGACATAATATTCATCTCCGGGGAGTATATGCGCCTGCTTCGGATAATCACCGCTGGTGGGCGTACCCCACGCATAGGTAAGCTGCCCGTCAAGACTGTTCCTCTTGAAAAATGATATCTCATTCTTTCCGCCAACCGTGACCATCACGAGGCTCTCAGCCTCATTCATCTGGAGCGAGGTGGATTCCGCGGTGGGATAATTGTCATTCAGGACATTTACTGTATGGATCTGGCGGATAAGAGGCGCATTATCTATATCATCATAGCTGTAAACTTCTATGCAGTTGTTGAGCTCGGTAAGGACATAGAGAAATCTTCCGTCAGATGAAAATTTAAGGCTCCTTGGACCCGCATCCATCGTGCAGCGCACGATATCCTCAAGCTTGAGCTGCCCGGTAGCGTAATCGACCCTGTATACCTTGATCTGGTTCAAGCCTATGTCTGAAGCAAAAAGATATTTTTCATCGGGGGAAAGGAGAACGCAGGTGACCTTCGGATGATCGAGTCTGTGCTCGTTCATACTGATAGCCACACCCTGATGAAAGATACCGCAGGCAACGTCGCCTATGGAGCCGTCGCGCTTCAGCCTCATCACTGTGACTCTTCCGTCGTGATAGCCTCCGATGAAAAGGAAACGCCTTTTTGAATCAACCGAAATATAGCAGCCTCGAAGCCCGCCTGTCCAAGCCTGATTCACCTTCGTAAGGTCACCGTTCTCATCGATGGAAAAGGAGACCACACCCTCGTCCGCTATGGAATAAAGGAATTTTTTGTCCGCTGATATACATACGTGGGAAGGATTGTTGACTTCGGCAACGGAGCGGTTTTTGAGTACCCCGGTCTTTTCATCTATATCATAAACATATATACCCTTGCTCTTATCGAGGGTATAGGTGCCGACATAGGCTACATACTTTTCCTTTTTCTCATTTTTCTTTTCTGCCATTTCAGTCACCCCCTGTATTTGCCTTCATCCGAAGAACATCGTATTCCTGTGCCGTAATTCCAAGGTCTATAAAAAGCTCCTCCTTCGGATGCGGAGCCGAGCTTACCCTTTCATTTTTATTATTGTAAATGCCCCTCACCTTTGCAACAACGTTTGTACCGTCCGGTTTCATTATCTCAATTTCATCACCCTCTGAAAACTTATTTTTCTGGGTAAGGTGGATAAACCCTCTTTCATCCGTGTCAATTACGCTTCCGAGATATATGTATTTCTGCTCGTAGGTATTTGAGTCGTATATCTGGTCCTCATGCCTGGGCTTATGAAAATAAAAGCCTGTGGTATACTGGCGGTAGGTGCATTCGCTCACCGCCTCCATATAGGAGCTCTTGTTCGCTTCATATTTCTTTGGGCTTTCAAAAAGATCATCGATCGCCCGCCGATAAGCTCTCGCAGTCGATGCGACATAGAGCGCCGTCTTCATCCTGCCCTCTATCTTGAAGGAATCCACGCCGCTTTCGATGAGAGAAGGGATATGCTCTATCATGCAAAGATCCTTTGAATTGAAGATATAGGTCCCTCTCTCGTTTTCAAAGACCGGAAGATATTCCCCCGGCCTCGTCTCTTCCGAAACATAGTACCTCCACCTGCAGGGATGGGTGCACTCTCCCATGTTCGCGCCCCTCCCCGTGAAATAGTCGGAGAGAAGGCATCTCCCGGAATAGGATATGCACATGGAGCCGTGCACAAAGGACTCTATCTCAAGTGAAGACGGGATATGCTCCCTTATATCCTTTATTTCTTTCAAGGATAATTCCCTTGCCGTCACCACCCTCTTTGCGCCGAGGGAATGCCAGAAAAGAAAGGTCCTGTAGTTTGTATTGTTTGCCTGCGTGCTGATATGGATATCGATGTCGGGACAGAGCTCCCTTGCCATCGAAAAAACTCCGGGATCCGCGATCAGAAGGGCATCGGGCTTGATTTCCGAAATCTCCGAGAGATAAGCTGAAATTCCTTCAATATCACCATCCTGCGGGATCACGTTTACTGTCACATAGACCTTTTTTCCCTTACTGTGGGCAAAGGCGATCCCATCTTTGAGTTCCTCATTGGAGAAATTCTCAGCCTTCGCGCGGAGAGAATACATATCGCCGCCTACATAGCAGGCATCAGCGCCATACCTTATCGCGGTCTTTAAAACCGGAAGCGATGACGCCGGGCAGAGAAGTTCCGGTTTTTTTGCATTATCATTCATACCAGTTTGTGAGCAAGGAGTATCCCGTCCCCAAGGGGAAGAAGATCCGTGAGAAAATCCGGATCCTTTGATACCTCCCGCAAATAGCTCCTTATCCTTTCATGTTCTGTCCGGTCACGCCTTTCAACGAAGAAGCGCGATTCCGTGACGCGTCCCTCCATTGAGACATTATCTGAAAACAATATCCCGCCCTTTTTGAGTAACCTTTTTATGTCCGGGAGCAGCACAGGATACTGCCCTTTCGCGCTGTCAAGAAAGATGAAGTCAAAAGGCTCTTCCAGTTCCTTTAATACCAGAACGGCATCGCCTCTTCTGAAGTCGATCCTATCAAGGATCCCAAGCCTCTTCCAGTTTTCCAAAGCCTCATCCGCCATGCCGTCATTGTATTCAATTGATGTGAAAGAGGCATCGTGCTTTAAAAACTCGATTATGAAAGCGGCTGAAAAGCCAACGGCAGAGCCGATCTCAAGAACCCTGTCCGGCTGCTTCAAAGAGAGCAGGAAGGAAAGCAGGTCCATAGTCTCTTCTTCTATGACCGGGATCCCGCGTTCCCTTGCGCCTTCATAAAAATCCGAAAGATCTTTTGGAAGAGGTTTTCTGAGACTTTCAGAAAATACCGAAAACCTCTTTTCATCAAAAGCCCACATCAATTACACTTCCATGATGATCGGAAGTATCATCGGACGGCGGTTCGTCTCCTTCCAGACAAATTCCGAAAGCGCTGCCTTGAGCTCCGTTTTGATACGGTTCCAGTCATTTACATTCTTTCTTGAAAGGGCGCTCATGCAGTCGTTTAAGACCTCTCTCGCGCTATCCATCAGGTCTTCGGCACCCCTCACATAGACAAAGCCCCTTGAAACTATCTCGGGTCCCGAAAGCACGAGTGCGGTTCCGGACTGAAGCGTCATAACGATAATGATAATGCCGTCCTCTGCGAGGCGCTGCCTGTCCTTCAATACTACAGAGCCGACATCCCCTACTCCAAGCCCGTCCACCATGACGGAGCCCGTATGGACCTTTCCTGTAACCTTTGCCCCCTCCTCATTCAGTGACAGTACATCGCCTGAAGAGAGGATAAAAATGTGGTCGGAGTCGTATCCAAGCATCTTTGCGATCTCGGCTCCCGCCTTTAAATGCTTGTATTCCCCATGCATGGGGATCGCATACCTGGGCTTTAAGATTGAGTAGATGAGCTTGATCTCCTCCTGGCAGGCATGCCCCGAAACATGGACATCCTGAAAGACCACATCCGCCCCCTTATGATAAAGCTCGTTTATGACCCTCGACACTGCCTTCTCATTCCCGGGGATCGGATGAGAGGAAAAGATCACAGTATCCGTGTCTTTGATAAAAATCTTTTTGTGAACCCCGTTCGCCATCCTGGAAAGAGCCGCCATCGACTCTCCCTGGGAACCTGTCGTGACGAGACAGGTCTTGTTGTCGGGATAATTCTTTAGCTCATCGACCGAGATCAAGGTATTTTCCGGAACAGTAATGTAGCCAAGTTCCTGCGCCGTCGCCATGATGCTCACCATGGAACGCCCGTCTATCGCGCATTTGCGATCGAACTTTTTCGCGGAGTTGATGATCTGCTGGACACGGTCTACATTTGAAGCGAAAGTCGCTATTATTATCCTTCTGTCCTGGTTCTCGGCGAAGATATTGTCGAAAGTCCTGCCCACAGTCCTCTCCGACTGTGTGAAACCGGGACGCTCGGCATTTGTAGAGTCGCAGCATAGGGCAAGAACCCCCTTCTTTCCTATCTCTGCGAAGCGCTGAAGATCTATCTGGTCCCCAAAGACGGGAGTATAATCCACCTTGAAGTCGCCGGTATGGACAACTGTTCCTGCCGGAGAATAAATAGCAAGCGCAGCTGCATCCTGGATGGAGTGGTTGGTCTTTATGAATTCAACCCGAAAACAGCCCGCGTTTATGGACTGTCCAAAGGAGACCACCTTTCTTCTCACACGCGTCATCAGGCCATGCTCTTCAAGTTTGTGATCGATGATCCCCATAGTAAGCCTTGTCGCATACAAGGGAACGCTCAGCTGATCCATCACATAGGGAATAGCGCCTATATGATCCTCATGACCATGGGTGATAAAGATCCCCTTGACCTTGTCCTCGTTTTCAAGAAGAAAGGAGATGTCCGGGATCACAAGATCTACGCCCGGCATATCCTCCTCGGGAAATGCCATGCCGCAGTCGACGACTATAATGCTGTCGTCATAGCAAAAAGCTGTCATATTCATTCCTATGAGCTCGACTCCGCCCAAAGGGATGATAGACAGCTTCCCGTTTTTTTCGTTATTCAATTTTCAGTTCAACCTCCGTTCCGGAAAGTAATTCCGAAAAAACCTTTCCGAGAGATTGAAGGAGCGTATCATCCGTGACCACCTCGTAGGAGACATCCCCCGATACCTCATCCACATTTGTCTCATGGAGTATCATGGCATCGGCATCCTCATCCAAAGACGCTGCCACAAGCAGATATTTTTCCTTCGAAAGCTCGGTTTCTTCTATTACAAACAAAGAGACGTCTTCACCCGACTCTTCGTCCTTTACTATGATCTGTGTCTCACGTTCATCCATTATCTTTTCTCTTCTGATATTCTTTTTCGATATTCCTGGTTCAGATAATCCTGCAGTATGATGATCGCAGCGGCTTCATCGACATGCTTTTTTATATCCTTCTGCCCTGAAAGTTCCATCTCAGAGAGCGCCTCCACCGTAGTCAGCCTCTCATCAAACAATACCACCGGAAGGCGAAGGCGCTTCTCAAGAAGAGCGGCAAACTCCCGTGTCTTTTCACAGCGCTCTCCTTCGCTCCCATCCATATTCAGAGGAAATCCAAGGACGATCGTCCCGATATGATATGCTTGGGCAAGCTCTTCGATCACAGCGATCGTTTGTCTGAGCTTCCCGGGCTTACGCCGCCTGATGATCCCGGCAGAAGTCGGCTGGGCGGTAAGAAGCAGTTCATCAGATACGGCAGTGCCAACGGTATGCGCGCCGAAATCAAGAGCGAGAATACGCTCCATGCTCACTTCTTCCAGGCTTCTCTGTCTATATATTCCTTTAAGAGCTCCTCCACCAGTTCATCACGCTCAACCCTCATGATAAGAGAACGGGCATTGTTGTGACTTGTGATAAAGGTGGGATCACCTGACATTATATATCCTACTATCTGGTTCACCGGATTGTAGCCTTTTTCGGAAAGAGCCTCGTAAACATTTTTGAGGATATCCTTCACCCCGACCGTCTTGTCCGACTCAACCTTGAAATATTGTGTGTTTGAAAGATCGCTGCTCATAAGATATTTCCCACTTTCGTAAAAACCAAAAATCACACTACAGTATAATAAAATCCTTATCAATAATCAAGCAATCATTCCCCCGCATGCTCTTTGGAGTGCCCTTTGCAATGCAGCCGGCAGACAGTTTGTCACTTGTTGCACTGTAAGGGACCAACACTCTTATATATCTTTCGGTGTATCCGCTGAAAAAAGAGGAGTCGCCAAAATCTTCCTTTCCTTCTATGAGGACAGCAGCCTCTTTTCCAATGTTCCTCTTTACATACCCTTCCCTCAGACAATCCTGGAGTTCTATCAGTTTTCCTGTCCTATAAAGCCTCTCACTCTTTTTTACCTGTCCATCCATCAAGGCTGCCTTCGTTCCCTCCCGCGCGGAAAAGGGAAAGGCATGTATCTTTGCAAAACCGACTTCCTCTGCAAAAAGAAGGGTCTCTTCAAACTCACTTTTTGTCTCTCCCGGAAAACCGCATATTATATCGGCCGTGATCGCGGGATCATCGAAGTATTCACGGAGCACCTTGACCGATGAAAGAAATTCCTCTTTGGTATAATGCCTGTTCATCCTTTGAAGGACCGAATCCGAACCGCTTTGAAGCGAAAGATGAAAGTGAGGGCAGAGAGCCTTCTTTTTTGAAAGCCTCTTTATCGTATCCTCACATATGGAGTCCGGCTCAAGTGACCCTAAGCGAAGCCTGAAATTTTCCCCTCCGGGAAGATTGCTTATCTCATCTATTATTGCCTCTGCCACATCAAAAAGGCTCTCACCGTCTTCCCCCTTGTATGAAGAAAGATTGATACCGGTAAGGACTATCTCCCTTCTTCCGCCTTCGAAAAACTCCTTTGCCTCCCTTACGACAGCGCTTAAGTCACGGCTTCTCGATCTTCCACGGGCAAATGGAATAAGGCAATAGGTACAGAATCTGTCGCAGCCATCCTGTATCTTCAAAAAGGCCCTTACTCTGCCGCCTTCCTGAAATATACTCTTTTTCTCTGAGCTTATATCTGTCCTTTCGTAGGAGAGCTCCTTTTCATTGATATCGGGAAGATATGCTATCCTTGCATGCGTGGTCTCAAACTTTTTAACAAGCGAAAGGATATCCGACTTTGCCGCGTTTCCGACTATTATGTCGGCTTTGATCTCTGAAAAAAGCTGTTCTTCTCCAAGTTTTTTTACAGCGCTTTCCGAGAAGCAGCCTGCGCATACTATCACGGCAGACGGATTTTCCTTCCTTGCCCTTCTGACCATCTGGCGCGATTTTCTGTCCGCCTCGGCAGTGACGGTGCAGGAATTGATCACATAGACATCAGCTTGTTCTGAAAAAAGAACAATCTCATAGCCGGCATTAAGGAAACTCTCTTTGAGCCGTTCAGTTTCGTATTCATTGACTTTGCAGCCGAGACTTAAGAATGCTGCCCTTTTATTTTCTATCATAGATGGTTGACTTTTTTATTTTTTTGAATTATATTGCAGGCGTGAAAAGAACATAGCGGAACAAAAACAAGTATATTAAATCTTAGGAGGTAACAAAATGAAGAAGGTTGCTATATCTCTCAATTCGATCGACAAGGTAAAGTCCTTCGTCAACACGATCTCAAAGTTCGATTCTGATTTCGATCTTATCAGCGGACGTTACGTAATTGACGCAAAATCAATAATGGGTATTTTCTCACTTGACCTTTCACAGCCCATCGAGCTTACGATCCACGCTGATGATGACGCTGCGATCCTTGAAGCGATCAAGCCTTATCAGGTATAAGAAAGCATTTTTTCACGAAATGTGCGGCATGCGGGAAACCGTATGCCGCTATTTTTATACAATCTCTACAACTTCCTGTGTCCGGAGCGCTTCTTCAAGAAGCGGCTCTATCTCACCGATGAGACTCTCCTCCGACTTTTCGATCACTGAAAGCCTGGGCTTTGTCACGGGATGCTTTGCCACAAATATCGTGCAGCAGTCTTCATAGGGAAGCACGGATGTCTCATAGGTTCCTATCCTCTCTGCCTCATCCATTATCTCCTGCTTGTCATAGGTGATGAGCGGCCTGAAAACGGGAAGGCTTACGACAGCATTCGTGCAGTTTAAGGACTGCATAGTCTGGGAAGCGACCTGTCCTATTGATTCCCCTGTAGTAAGGGAAAGACAGCCGGTCTCTTTCGCGATAGTCTCAGCGATCTTCATCATATAGCGGCGCATGATTATGGTCAGCTCGTCCCTGGGACATTTGTCCAGTATCTTCAGCTGAATGTCAGTGAAATTGACGATATGAAGCCTAAAAGGTCCGGTATATCTGCTTATCAGCTCGCCGAGCTTTACGACCTTGTTCTTTGCCCGCTCCGAAGTATAGGGAGGCGCGTGAAAGTAGACTGCCTCAAGCGTCACCCCGCGCCGCGCCATCCGAAAGCCTGCCACAGGAGAATCGATCCCGCCGGAGAGAAGGAGCATAGTCTTTCCGCTGACACCACGGGGGAGTCCTTTTGCGCCTTCAAATTCCTTTGAATAGATATATATCTTCTCCCTTATCTCTACATGGACATAGATATCGGGCTCGTGAACATCTACGGAAAGTCCGGGGAATGCGTTTAGCAGCTGCTCTCCCACCGCGGCTGCAAGCTCCATCGAATCAAGAGGATAATTCTTCCTGCCTCTTTTGCATTTGACCTTAAATGAAGCCTTTATATCCCTTCCATACTCTTTTTCAAAGAGTGATATCACTTCTTTGCAGAGTTCAGGAAGCCCCTTGTCATCAACTATCTTCGCAGGATGAAAGCTCACATAGCCAAAGACCTTTTTCAAGGCATCCACAGCTTCATCAAAATCATAATCACCCTTTGCCTCTGCAAGTATCCTCCCGTTCGGGCGTGTGACCGTGAAGCCGTCACCGACGCGAGACAACGCCTTCTCGGTTGAGAGCCGGAGGGCTTCCTCAAAGACAGCACGGTTCTTTCCCTTTATGCCTATCTCGCCGTATTTCAGCATGAATGCTCGATACATTATATCTTATCCTCTCCTGTATTTTGAAAGAAACGGAACTAGCTCCTTAAGGGCGGATACCGTTTCATCTATCTCCGCTTCTTCTGTAAAGACTGAGAATGAAAGCCTTATCGTCTGATCGAGGAGTTCATGCTCAAGCCCCATCGCTTTTAAGGTATTTGAAATGTGGGGTCTGTTTGATGAGCAGGCGGAGCCGGCACCGACAAAGATGCCCTTTTCCTCAAGGGCGTGTAGAAGGACCTCGGCGCGGACATTTCTTACGCTGAGACTTACAATATAAGGAGCCTGCTTTTTCTCATCTGCCGGTCCGTTGATATATACGTTTTCAAGCTTAGAAAGCCCTTCGACGAGCCTTTCTCTAAGTTCCTTGAAATGCCTGTAATGAGCGTCCATATCCTGTGTCATAAAACGGACGCTTTCGCATAGTCCCGCTATCGCCGGGACATTCTGAGTTCCTGAGCGAAGACCGCCCTCCTGTCCTCCTCCGTAGATTATGGGATCAAGCTTTACCCCCTCCCGCGCAAATAGAAAGCCGCTCCCCTTCGGAGCGTGGAGCTTGTGCCCGCTCACTGAGAGCAGATCTATCTTGGTATTTTTAAGGTCGATGGGCAGCTTCGAAAAGGACTGGATGGCATCCACGTGAAAGAGTGTCTTTTTGTTTTTCTCACGAATAATATCAGCAGCTTCTTCTATGGGCTGCACCGCGCCTGTCTCATTATTTACATGCATTATCGAAACAAGGACAGTCTCACCGGTGATCGCATCAGAAAGATCAGAAAGCGAGATCACCCCTTCCTTTGATACCGGAAGGTATGTGACAGAAAAACCCCTTTTTTCAAGAGAGCGGATCGGTGAAAGGACAGCTTCGTGCTCAATTTCAGTAGTAATGATATGCCTGCCGTTCCTCCCGTTTCGAATGGCGCCGCCTACAATTGCCGTATTGTTTGATTCGGAGCCGCCGCTTGTGAATATTATCTCTTTTTCCCTGCAGCGGAGGCTTTGGGAAATCACTTCACGAGCTTCATCAAGATATTTCTCAGCGTCCACACCCTTCATATGAAGAGATGAAGGATTGCCGAAATCCTCCGTCATCACGTCATAGGCTCTTTTTGCGGACGAAGTCAGGCAGCGTGTTGTTGCTGCATTGTCAAGATATATTTCCTTCATCATTTCCTCGCGACAAACGAACACCACTCGCCGAGAGTCTTTTCTTCAAGTATTGAAAATCCTGCTCTCTCAAGCGCTTCCTTTACTTCATCCGCCTTAAAATCAATAATGCCGCTTGTTATGAATATACCGTCCTTCTTCAGAGCCGTATATGCATATGGCGCCATGGGGATAATAATGTCAGCCAGTATATTTGCGGCGCAGATATCATACTTATTCTTCCCGACTTTTTCAATAAGACTCTTGTCCCTGGTGATATCTCCCGTGAATACAGAAGCAAGCCTTTTGTCAAGGCCGTTTTTTTCCATGTTTTCATAGACCGTCTCTTCACAGAAAGGGTCTATGTCTGTTGCTGTGGCTTCTTCTGCCCCGTAATTTAACGCTGTAAGTATCAATATCCCGCTGCCGGTCCCGATATCGAGGAAATTCATTCCATCGGAGAGATATTTCTGAAGCCCTTCGATCGCAAGGCGGGTGCTCTCATGCGCCCCTGTACCAAAGGTGATTCCGGGATCTATCAGGATCTTTTTTTTGTGAGGCGGCGCTAACGCCTCGCTTTCCCAGGACGGCATTATAAGAAGATCATTTATCGTAAAGGAGTGAAAGAATTCCTTCCATTTGTCGACCCACTGGGAGTCGCAGGCTTCCTCAAAGATTATCTTCTCGTTTTCAAGAAGGATCTCTTTTACATCACTTAAGAGAGCGTCCCTCTTTTCTTCAGAGGCCTTGGTGCAGTCGTTTTCGATATAGAACAAAACCTCCGCGCTCTTGTCGTCATATGGAAGGTCGGGCTGAAGTTCAGGAAAAAAGCCGCCCTCTCTTTCCGAGTCGTCAAAGAAGGCGTTGTCTCTCGTCTCTACGGAATCTATCCCGAAGCGTTCAGAAAGCAGGAAGGCGATATCCTCCTCCCTGCTTTCGGTAGTTTTTATGATAAACCTGTAATAATTCATTTATGCATCATCAAAGACATTCTTTACCTTGTCCCTGAAGCCTCTCTTTTTTTTCTCCGGCTTTTCCTTTGCACCGGCACCTGACAGTGTATTTCCGGAAAGGCTGTCAAACTGCCTCAAGGCTTCCTTTGCATCACTCGAAAGCGAGGTCGGGACAGAAACATTGAGCGTTACATAATGATCTCCTCTCGTCTCCGGATTCCGGAGTGTGGGAATGCCTTTTCCGCGAAGCCTGATGGTAGTCCCGGTCTGAGTTCCCGGCTTTACTGTGTAGGAGACCTTTCCGTCTATCGTCTCTATTATGGCTTCTCCGCCGAGAGCCGCCTGGGCAAAGGATATGGGCGCCTCTGAATAAACATCATAGTCCCTTCTGGCAAAGTTCTTGTCGGGTCTTATACGAACCTCTACAAGAAGGTCGCCTCTCGGACCTCCGTTCTCACCGGGCTCGCCTTTGTCCCTTATCCTTACAGCCTGCCCGTCGTCAATTCCCGCGGGAATGTGCACCGAAAGGCGCTTCTTCTTTGAAACGAAGCCTGTGCCCCGACACTCGGAACACGGTGATTCAATGGTCTCTCCCGTTCCATGGCAGGAAGGACAGGTAGTCACATTCTGGATCGTTCCGAAGAAGGACTGCTGGGTCATCACTATCTGACCTTTTCCGCCGCACTTTTGGCACTTCTTCTTCCCGGTCCCGGGCTTGCAGCCTGACCCGCCACAGGTAGGACACTCGTCCTTTAAGACTATCTCTATCTCCTTGTCACAGCCGAAGGCCGCTTCATTGAAGGATATGGAGACCTGAGCGCGGAGATTTGCTCCGCGCATGGGTCCTCTTGACTCGCCCCTTCTTCTCGATCCGCCTCCGAAGAAATCTCCGAAGATATCCGAGAACATATCGGAGAAGTTCATCCCGGAGAAGTCGAAGCCTCCTCCGCCGTGGGAACCGTCGAAGGCGCTGTGACCGAACTGGTCATACTGTCTCCTCTTTTCCGGATCGGAAAGAACCGCGTAAGCCTCAGAGCACTCCTTGAACTTCGCCTCGGCATTTTTGTCGCCGGGGTTCATGTCAGGATGATACTTCTTTGCAAGCTTCCTGTAAGCGCTCTTTATAGCATTCTCATCGGCCGTCTTGTCGACTCCGAGAACCTCATAATAATCTCTCTTCTGGTCAGCCATTATCTATTAGACCTCTTTGAAGTCCGCATCCACCACATCATCAGATCCGCCGGAGGTATTGTTGTCTGAAGGACCTGAGCCTGTGGGACCCTGTCCCATATCAGGACCGGGGCCGTTCTGCGGGCCGTTTTGATTGTTCTGTGCTGCAGCCGCCTGCTGCTCATACATCTTTGAGAAGACCTTCTGCGCGCTCTGTTCCAGCTTTTCCTTCGAAGCCTTGATCTCATTGATATCAGCGTCCGTCATCTCGTTTGCGTCCTTGTGCTTTTCGAGAAGGTCACGAACTGCCTTGATATCGTTTTCTACTGCGCTCCTGTCGGAGGAGTCGATCTTGTCTCCTACCTCTTTCAGAGCGTTCTCTGTCTGTCCGGCGAAGGAATCGGCCTCGTTCCTGGTGTCGATAGCTTCCTTCCTCTTCTTGTCCTGAGCCTCATATTCCTGAGCCTCACGGACAGCCCGATCGATATCGGCATCCGACATATTGGAGCCGCCGGTTATCGTAATATGCTGCTCTTTTCCTGTTCCGAGATCCTTTGCGGAAACATTGACTATGCCGTTTGCGTCGATATCAAAGGTAACCTCGATCTGCGGTACTCCACGGGGTGCCGGAGGTATACCGTCGAGCCGGAACTGGCCGAGGGATTTATTGTCCTTTGCAAACTGTCTCTCACCCTGGACAACGTTGATGTCAACGGCAGTCTGGTTGTTCTCGGCAGTTGAGAATATCTGGCTCTTCTTCGTAGGTATTGTCGTATTTCTCTCAATGAGCTTTGTAGCAACACCGCCCATGGTCTCGATCGAAAGCGAAAGCGGTGTAACATCAAGAAGAAGGATCTCTCCCGCGCCTGCGTCTCCCGCGAGCTTGCCGCCCTGGATGGAAGCACCGATAGCAACGCACTCATCAGGATTAAGTGTCTTTGAAGGATCGTGACCCGTCAGAGACTTTACCTTTTCCTGTACGCAGGGAACTCTTGTGGAGCCGCCTACGAGGAGAACCTTTGAAAGGTCGGAAGCATTGAGCCCTGCGTCCTTAAGAGCGTTCTGTACGGGAACAGCCGTTGACTCGACAAGATCCCTGATCAGATCCTCGAATTTTGCCCTTGAAAGATCCATATCAAAATGTTTGGGTCCTTCAGCGGTTGCTGTGATGAAAGGAAGGTTGATATTTGTGGTGGTAGCTGAGGAAAGCTCCATCTTTGCCTTCTCCGCAGCTTCCTTCAGTCTCTGCATAGCCATCTTGTCGGATGAAAGGTCAACGCCTTCCTTGTTCTTGAATTCAGAGACCATCCAGTCTACAACTCTCTGGTCAAAATCATCGCCGCCGAGACGGTTGTTTCCGTTTGTAGCGAGAACCTCTATAACGCCGTCGCCGATCTCGATGATCGAAACATCAAAGGTACCGCCGCCGAGGTCGTAAACCATTATCTTCTGCTCTTTTTCATTGTCAAGCCCGTAAGCAAGAGCTGCAGCCGTAGGCTCGTTGATGATACGCTTCACCTCAAGGCCTGCGATCTTGCCCGCGTCCTTTGTAGCCTGACGTTGAGCGTCATTGAAGTAAGCGGGAACCGTGATGACTGCTTCAGATACCGATTCACCAAGATAATTCTCAGCGTCGCCCTTCAGCTTCTGAAGTATCATAGCGGAGATCTGCTGGGGAGAATACTT
>CAMVHB010000021.1 GCA_947167155.1 uncultured Lachnospiraceae bacterium
GCAGGCAAGCAGGCAAGCAGGCAAGCAGGCAAGCAGGCAAGCAGGCAAGCAGGCAAGCAGGCAGGCAGGCATAATAATGTAATTTTTTCGAGACTTGATCTTACAAGGCTCTTTATTTCGTTGGCGAGATCGCCGACGGGGTAAGGGGTCTTTTTTTATGCACTCAAATGACGATATTGTTATCAATTGTGAAGGGAGGAACGAGATGAGAAAAAAACAAATGCTGAAGAGAGCCGAGGCGGTTATCTTAAGCGCCGCAATGGCTGTGGGGGTGGTCATTTCTATGCCATCGCTTCCTGCAGAGGCGAAGTCAAGCGGCAGGGTACCCATGTACAGGCTCTACAATCCCAATACAGGGGAACATCACTATACCCCGAGTGCGTCAGAGAGGGACAATATCTCCAGAGCCGGATGGAACTATGAGGGGGTAGGCTGGTACGCTCCTGAGTCTTCGAATACACCTGTCTACAGGCTGTACAATCCCAATACGGGTGATCATCATTATACCATGGACAAAACAGAAAAAAATATCTGCGTCCGGGCAGGGTGGCAGGACGAAGATATAGCGTGGTATTCAGATGATGCGAAGACAGTTGCCGTATATCGGGAATTCAACCCAAACGCTGTAACCGGAACTCATAATTATACTTCAAATCTGAATGAGCACAACTATCTTGGAAGTATCGGATGGAGTGCAGAGGGCATAGCCTGGTACGGCCTTGAGCCGAGGGATGAGGATTCATGGAAGAGCGCATATTCCGCCTTTGTAAATTCCTATGATGAGAGCGGGAGTGTAAATGGAAGCACTATTGAGCAGGTGACCTACAGAGCGCTCTATACGGATTATGACAATTTGGTGCCGATACTTGTGGTGAACCGTATCAATGGATACGGTGCGAATATTTCTCTCTACATATATGATAACGGACAGGTGCAGCCGGTGAAGTGTCTCAAAGATGTAGCTTCCTACGGAGACATAGATGGAACGACTATATATTTTGACCCTTCAGACGGCAGCATAATCATCCTTACCACAGGAAATTATTACAATGGCCAAAGTTACGTGAAGATGAGGCGGTATCGTCTGAACCTCACAGCAGCAAAGAAGATAGACAGCAGTGCTTCCGATTTCTATACCATGGATCCTTATGAATATCTTTATGTTTACATTGAAGGAAACTACCATAAGACCGGATATTTCATGGTTTATGATAATGGCAGTGAAAAGGAAATCTCGAAGTCGGAATTTGAAAAGCTGCTTCAAGTCAGTGAAAAGGACGGATCCGATGTGACAGGCAAGGGGCAGGAAAAGTCATCCTTTACCACAGATATAGCCCAGGCTGAAGGGAACTACAAGGTCGGAGACACTGTGATCCTTGGTTCCTATGAGCAGGACAACAATCTTTCAAACGGCAAGGAGCCTATAGAGTGGCAGGTCATAGGTAGCCGAAACGGGCACACGCTTCTCCTTTCAAAGTACGCCCTTGATTGTAAGAAATATAACGAAACATATACGGATATCACTTGGGAAAACTGCACTCTCAGGTCATGGCTCAACAATGATTTTTACAATACCGCATTCTCCTCCTCCGACAAGAAAAGGATCGTGACTGCTCATAATGAGAACCCTGATTCCTACGAGCTGTACAAGCCATGGAATTACGGTTCATCCGTGTACGGAGCCGAGGGCGGAAACGCGACAGACGACAAGGTCTTTCTTCTGAGCTGGACGGAGGCAAGGGACTATCTTGACGGAAAGCTTTATGAGGATCGTCTTGGAGCAGGAAATTACAACCAGAAGCTTCTCTGCAGGCCCACGGCTTACGCGAAGGCACAGGGAGTAGGGACTTGGACTTACTCCAATAGCGATAACTATGGTCCCTCCGATATAGATGGGTGCTGCTGGTGGTGGCTGCGGTCGCCGGGCCCTCTTCAGCACTTTGCCGCGACTGTGATCATCGATGGCTCCCTCGGCAACTACGGCAGCGTGGGCGACAGCGGTGAGGGTGTGCGTCCCGCTTTGCTCATAGATTAAGGGCTGCTCAGGCGGATGGTGGGATGAAGTCGAGGGTGATACGAACTATGATTTAGAGCGCCTGGGCTCTAATTTGTAGCAATAGGAGAACCGTCCCCTGTCTCCTTTGGAATCTGATAAGTCGCCGCCACTTTTCTCCTCTTGACATAGATAAACGTATTCAGTATCATTCTTTCAAATTCAAGAAAGCGTGGTCTTTTTTCATAAAGAGTCAACGGCGTTCGCCGGCACGCATTCCATGAATCTTTTGTAGCCCACAGTTTATTTTTGAACGCAGGCGGTGTATATTTAGGATGAAGGCTTTCTTCTTTCCCTGCATCCGTTATGGGAGTGGAACTTCAAGATCAGATCAACCTGATATCTCCGGTGGATATGGATGACAAAGAGTTTCTTAAGTTCCACACAGATTTTGGATTTGCTATGGAAGTTATAAAACATCAGTCATCGGATGCCGATGAAGTCATAGGTAGAACTAATCATAGAAAGATAGACAGAGATACAGCGTTATTCTTAAACAGCGCAGTAAAGCTTAACTTGGAGTATGAAGAAGAAACCGGAGGTGTTGATATGTGCCTTGCAATGGAAAGAAAGCAAAAGAGGGATGAGATTACCGGAGCAATAAAACTGATGAAATATCAGGGCGCATCTGAAAACGACATAATTAAAGAAATGATGGAAATGTTTAATGTAACCAAGGACTATGTCCTTCCACTTCTTACGGCACAGAAAGTATAATAATTGCCTTGGTGGTAATGAATTCTGGGATGAGGTGGGGTTCACCTGTAAAGCTTATCTTGACTACATGAGAAAAAAGTTTAATCTATTAGGCGATGCCACCGCATCGCCTCCCTCAAACGTCTTGCATCAAGTAATTCTGCCACGCACAAAGTATATGCAATTGTAAAGTGACACACTGGCTTTTTTCATTTTTCGGCAGTTAGGTATGGTTTCAGCTTTTCGACAAGCGTGTGGAGCATTGTGCCCGGTGCTGATTTGGAAGGAGCTTTTCCTTCGTTGATCTTTTCAAGTTTCTTGGCATTTTCGATGGCATCCTTCAGATGAGGGTATAGGATTCGGTACATATCATCACGATTCTTACGGTATTCTCCCTCTCCGAGAGATTTAAGGATTTCCGTGAGTTTTGGCCAGTATTCTCTACGGTGAAGATCGGACTGCAGGAAGCTGAAATGGAGCAGGAACCAGAGCTCCACGCATTGGTTTGACCAGATGGCGTGATAAGTGGTTTCGTCGTTTGAATCAGCTTCACAGAGGCGTGCTGTCTCATCAATGTGCGAGGCAGGAAAATCATCGGTGTCGTAAACTACCCATACATGGCGGTATCCGTTTGCAGATTTTGTGGCAAGCTCCTTTGCCTTGGAATATAGGTTCAGGGTGTTATCGCCTTTGCCTTCCACTTTGACATTAATCTTGTCCGGAAATCTATTGTTGATGATATCCCCCATCGCATTAAAGTAAGGCGGTTCTGTTTCAGTTCCTTCTGTGACAATCAGATGGTATTCAGGCTGGATCATCTTGCAACGGTCGCGCCTCGGCTGCATCCAGCTTTTGTTCTGATCACTTTTCTTTACAGGTTTCAGACTCATGCGAATGCACCTCCCAGCATATTCCGGAGATAGGGATCCGCTCCATAACGTCCTTCAAGATATTGCTTATCATAGGTGGCGGTATTTTTGATGCGGGAGCCGTCTTCGCTTCTCATTTCATGCAGAGAGTATACATCACTTTCGTGCGCTTCATTATCAGCGGCGAACCATATCTCATCACGACGGAAGACGGAATTTTTCATCGTGGACATATCATGTGATGTGAAAAGAAGCTGGGCACCTTGGCGATTAATCTCCTTATTCTTGAAAAGAAGGATCACATATCTAAGAAGTTTTGGATGTAGCTTGGCATCCAGTTCATCGATGATGACAAGCCTTCCCTCGCGAAGTGCCAGCAGGATAACCGGCAGAGCAGCGATCAGCTTCCTGGTGCCGTCGGATTCTTCTGTAAAGGACAGTTCATATTCCTTCTTTCCAAGCTTACGCTTCATGTAAAGCTGCTTGCTGTCTTCATCATAACGGTAATCTGTGATGTCAATGTCCATATCGTTCAGTGCTCGTATGAATTGACTCTTGTATTCCGTATATTTTTCCAGCATAATCTGATGCTCTACCATAGGATTTGCATAGCTTCGGATAATACAGCTTTCAAACCAGGTCATCACTTCGCTGATCTCAGGGATGTCATAATTGATCGCAAGGAATGAGAGGTAAGGCATCTTCGGGTTCACATCAGTATTTATACTCTTCTTGTTTATACTGTATCCGAGAGTGATCTTACTCTTCTCACGGTCAAATAATTCAGCAGCCTTCTTGCCGGTGATTGACTTGCGTGTCAGTGATTCGGCAGTGACTTCATTATCCTTTAGGGCAATGTAGTAGCAGTACAGGTTGCTTCCAATCAGGAAAAAGAGCTTGAACTCAGTCGGCTCATTCGCTGAGACTTCATTGAAAAGAAAGGGAATGGCATCCACCTTTTGCTGAAGGATGATGGATTTACGGTTCTTTCCCAGCTCATGCACCGGCTTAACGATTGTAGAAATCACACAGGACAGCGCCTGAAGAAGATTGGACTTACCTCCGCCGTTTGGCCCGTACACGGCACTGACAGGAACGAGGTCGGGTGCGGACTTTGTGGTGATGAGAGTTTCCTTGAACTCAGGGAGAGCAGCTGCCTGGAAGTCAAATATGGTTTCGTCCTTGTAGGACTTAAAGTTCTTGAATGTGAACTGACATAACATAACGATACGCCTCCTTTCCTGAGGGTCCTTAGGGTATTATACGATAAAAAACCGAGAAAAGCAAGTTATATATTTGATATTAGAAAAATATTTTACGAAATAGCGACATAAAACGAACCATGTTGTTTTTTGGGCTGAATTGGAATCCGAGCGCTGAATTGGAATCCGAGCTTCCAGTTTGCAAAGTTGAATTTTGTCGAAAAAGAAAGTCAACTATAGCACATGGCCATTTTGCTATAGTGGATGACTATATCATAGAGAAAACAAAGGATCGGTACTATGATACGCTCGAAGCGTCAGATGCCGGTTGGCATGAAGAGAAAAGTGCTCCGACACCATTTATTAGATATATGCTTCAGACTATTCTGGCATGTTATACAGACCTACATGGTCCTGGAGCAGGGGGCTTTGTCCGGAAAGTACGATACCGCCCATCCGATGCCTGAAGGCTCAGAGAGAGCAAAGACCTACGATCCGGTGCTTGACAAGCTGGAAGTGCTTAAGGCAGAGCTTGGGAAGCTGGCTGACAAATACAATGTGGGACCGGCGCAGATCCCTGTGGCATGGGCGATTGCAAAGGGGACACTTTCGATCATCGGTGTGACGAAGGAAAATCAGGTGCTGGACGCTGTCAAGGCAGCGAATGTCGCACTTATCGAAGAAGAAACGGCAGAGCTTGAAAAGGTGGCGGACAGCCTGGAACTGAATGTGATACGTTTCTGGGAAAAGGAGATGAAATAAAATACAACATGTAAAGCATGGAAATTCAGCTCTCCTGATATGCCGTATCTGCATGGAGTGCATGGGATTCGAAGATCCGGGAAGGATAGCAGCAGCGGGAGGCACCACTGCAGGGTTACGCGATTAACCTGTTGCTATCACCGGCTTTTTGCCTAATAATATTTTCGGATATTATTTGAGGAGGCAAGTGATGGCTGAAGGATCTTTTTTCAAAAAATCAATGAAGATTGCAGTTCCTGTTGCATTACAGGCTATGCTGCAGTCTTCTTTTTCTATGATAGACCAGATCATGGTTGGCCAGCTTGGAAAGACAGCCATAGCCGCAGTAGAGGTTGGCGGAAAGCCGGGATTTGTGTTTGCGTTTGTCAGCGGAGCTGTAGCAACAGTAACAGGCATCATGGTTTCCCAGTATATGGGAAAAAAGGATGATGAAAAGGTGGATGTCAGCATGTCGGTGAACATGCTTGTTATGGCGGCAATAGCGCTTGCAACGACCGCGGCCTGTTTGTTCTTTCCGGGATTTTTGACCGGGATATTTACAAAGGATATGGCTGTAATAGAAGCCGGGGCTTCCTATGTTCGTATAGTTTCCATTACTTTTCCTCTTTCAGGAATAGCATCAGTTTTGGCGGTTCAGATAAGATGCAGGGACCATTCCGAGTATCCTTTATTCATAAGTGCAATAGCAGCTGTCGTCAACACGGTTCTGAACTTCGTTCTGATATTCGGTCATTTCGGCGCACCTGCACTTGGGGTCAGCGGGGCAGCCATCGCCAGTGTGGTATCCCAGATAGTAAATCTGGCTCTTATGATCTTTTTTTATAATAAGATATGCAGATTCCGTTTCCGTATCAGGATGGACAATACGGAAATGCGGCAATATGCAGCCATGCTGCTTCCGGTTGTGATCAATGAGTTTTTGTGGACTTTAGGGCAGAATGTAAACACTTTTATATACGGGCATATGGGAACGGACGAGCTTGCCGGAATGTCCCTTACAGGCCCGGTACAGGGGCTGTCTATCGGAGCGCTTTCAGGAATATCGCAGGCAGCAGGTATTTTGATAGGAAAGCGTCTTGGAGAGCAGGAATATGACAAGGCATACGCGGAGTCAAAGAAGCTCTGTATATATGGATTCATTGGCTCTGCGGTGTTGTCTGTTGTTCTGATGATATCAAGAAATATCTATGTTGGATTATTTAATGTGGATGCGAATGTTGCCGCTATTGGTTCGCTTTTGCTTGTAGCCTTCGGGATTCTGGCACCGGTCAAGGTTCAGAACATGATCCTCGGGGGAGGGATAATCAGGAGCGGCGGCAGGACTAGGTACATCATGATAATTGATATGCTGGGCACATGGCTTGTGGGAGTGCCCCTGGGACTCTTTACCGGCTTATATCTCAAGCTGCCTATAGTCTGGGTATATTTTATATTATCCCAGGAGGAGCTCGTCAGATTCCTGATCACAGTATTTTTGTTCAGAAGCAGAAAGTGGATGAATACGATAGAATAAAGAGTTGATATGTGGAATGAGAACAAAGTAAGGCTCATAGATATTGCAGAAGAACTTGGGGTCAGTACGGCAACTGTCTCAAATGTGCTCCATGGCAAAACGAAAAAGATATCTGATGCAACGGTAAAAAGAGTTGAGAAAAAACTGGAAGAAAGCGGTTATATTCCCAATATGGCCGCCACACTGCTTGCCAGGAATGATTCAAGGATCATTGGAGTTGTAGTCAACAACCATGAAAAGTACGAGGGAAGGGTTTTTGAAGATTCCTTTATCAGCGCTGCCATCAACTATTTATCCGATGAAATTGAAAATGCAGGATATTTTATGATGCTGAAAAAAACGAAAGAGATCATGGATATCGTGTGCTTCGCATCAATGTGGAATCTGGACGGGCTTATAGTCATTGGCTTTTGTGAGGATGAATACCAGAATCTGAGAGATCACATAAGGATACCGTTTGTTGTTTATGACGGCTTCATGAAGGAGCAGGGGCGTATAAGCAATGTGACGATAGATGATTTTGACGGTGGAAGGCAGGTGGGCAAGTACCTGAAAGAAATGGGACATCGCAGGGTTCTGTGCATATCTGACAATGATATATGCATGGATCGTGACAGGTATAACGGACTCAACAATGGACTTGGCAGGGATGCCGATCTTCTGCTGATCCCAATGAACAAGGAAAAGAGAGATGATTTTTATCAAAAGAATCTGGACAGGATCAAAACCTATACTGCCATATTTGCGGTTTCTGACTATTATGCGATCGATATTATGACATTTCTTATGAGGCGCGGAGTTTCTGTTCCGCAGGACATATCCGTCGCAGGCTTTGACGGGAGCGACGATTGTCTGAAGGTTAGGCCTATGCTCACCTCCGTTTATCAAAATAATGAGGTCCGGGCAAAGACGGCCATGGAGCTGCTGCTGAAAATGCTTCAGGATAGCAGCTTTTCACAGAGCGTGCGCGTTCCGGTCAAGCTCATAAAAAGAGAAAGCGTAAGACTTATTCATAGAATGCCTGAGGGCGCGGCTTGAATACAACAAGCTTTCCGAGAGGGCCGGCGCTATTTTGAATGGAGTCCTTGGTGTGATCGCTCCCTCTTTCCTTAAAGCCTGTCTTGACGGGACAGGAAAAAAAGTTTAATCTATAAGACGATGCGACGGTAGCTCAGCCGGGATGAGCGCTTCCTTCACACGGAAGAGGTCACGTGTTCGATCCACGTCCGCCGCATGAGAGGGCGGAGGAGCGAAATTCCTCCGCCTATTATTTTTTAAGCCGTAGAAGGGCGATGGATGATCAGATTACCTGAAGATGTAAAAAGGATAATAAGCATTCTTGGTCGGGCGGGGTTCGAGGCCTATGTGGTCGGCGGCTGCGTCCGCGACAGCCTGCTCGGAAGAACGCCCGATGACTGGGATATTACGACATCTGCCCTTCCGGAGCAGGTAAAGGAAGTCTTTAAAAGGACGATAGATACCGGGATCAAGCACGGGACCGTGACTGTCAGGATGAACGGAAAGAGCTACGAGGTCACTACCTACAGGATCGACGGAAAGTACTCTGATGGAAGGCATCCCGACGAGGTCAGATTTTCACCCTCCCTCTTCGAGGATCTGAAGCGGCGGGATTTCACGATAAACGCAATGGCCTACAATGATGCTTCGGGAGTCATAGATCTTTTCGGAGCTCAAAGGGATCTTGAGAAAGGGATAGTACGCTGTGTCGGAGATCCGAGAGAACGCTTTTTCGAGGACTCCCTTCGGATGCTTAGGGCTGTAAGGTTCGCGGCCCTCCTTTCCTTCAAAATAGAAGAAAAGACCTTTGCCGCTATAAGAACCTTAGCACACGGGCTTTCAAGGGTGAGCGAGGAAAGGATAGCTGCTGAACTTATGAAGATAATCCTTTCAGATCATCCTGATTATCTTCGAAAGGCTTATGAGGCGGGGCTTACAAAGATATTCCTTCCCGAGTTTGACAGGATGATGCAGACGATACAAAATACCCCGCACCATATGTATACAGTTGGTGAGCATACCCTTCATGTGATGCAGAATACAAAGCCCGAGAGGGTGCTTCGGCTTTCCGCGCTCTTTCATGATGTGGCAAAGCCCGTGACAAGAAAGGTTGATGAAAACGGGCGGGATCATTTCAAGGGGCACCCCGAGCTCGGCGCCGATATGACCAGGGATATATTGAAACGCCTGAAATTCGACAATGCGACTATAGAGGATACGGTCCGACTGGTGAGATTTCATGACGAAAGATATCCCGTTACGAAGAAGAATGTAAGGCGTGAGATCGCAAGAGTAGGGATGGAGTATTACCCGGATCTTCTCGCCCTTAGGAGGGCTGATATCCTTGGCCAGAGCGATTATCACAGAAAAGAAAAGCTGAGCGACCTTGACAGCATAGCGAAGCTTTTTGAAGAGATCAAAGCAGAAATGTCTCCCGTGACGCTTAAGGATCTTGCCGTCTCGGGCGGAGAGATAATAGAAGCAGGAGTTGAAAGAGGACCTGTCACCGGCCGGGTGATGAGGCGGCTTTTAAATGATGTGATCGACGACCCGTCATTGAATACAAAGGAAGAGCTTATAAAGAGAGCGCTATCCTATTATCAGGAAGAAAAATAATGAAAAAGAAACTGCTTATCCTTTCTTTGATATCGATAGTGAGTCTTCTGATCCCGCTGTCCCTTAGCGCCTGCTCCTTTGAAGAGGGGAGACCTTCGGGCAGGGTTTCTTCGTCGTCTGTAAACAGTTCTTCATTATCTTCGGGGTCGGAGAGCACTTACGGCAGCCTTTATATGATCCAGGACATAGACACTCCTGCTGAGATCATTACATTAAAGGATATTTCCACAGGAAGGCTTACAAGATACATCTGGAATGTGCTCACGAAATTCCGTAACAGATACGGCGGAAACGCCCTGGTGACCGATTTCTTTCCGGGGCGGGTGGTCGAGCTTTCAGCGGCAAATACCGAAAACGGGAGGATATTGAAGGAGCTTACGCTCACTGACAGAGCCTTTGAACTCGATGATGTCACGAATTACAAGATAGACCTTTCAAGAAATGTCTTTTCCACAATGGGCTCAAATTACAGGATAACGTCCAATACAGTGGTCCTTAACGGAAATGTTTCCGGCGACATATCGACGATCACGGAAAATGATACTCTGAAGGTGATTGGCGAAGGCCATGACATTATCTCTATCGTGATCACGACAGGGCATGGCAATCTCATGTTTACGAACACGGCGGATTTTGCCGACAGCCTGATGCAGATAGGAAGCCGTATATTTGTCATGGTAAGTCCCGGAGATATGACCGTTGAGGTGCCGGAGGGGAAATATGCAGTGACCGTCGCGAACAAGGGCTACGGCGGGACGAAGGAGGTTGAGGTCGCCCGCGGAGATACTGTGGTAGTCGACCTTCTGGAACTGAAGGGCGAAGGGCCGAAGACCTGCGACCTTACCTTCAGGGTTGATGCTCCGGGAGCGGCGGTTTATCTCGACAATGTTTTGGTCGCGGTAAACGAGCCGATGAAGGTCGCATATGGGGCGCATTCGCTGAAGATCAAGGCCGATGGCTATGATACCTGGTCGAGGACACTTTATGTGAATTCAAAGAGCGCCGAGATCACGCTTGACAGCTCTGACCTTACGAAGAGTGGATCTTCGCAAAGTGCGTCTTCTTCGTCTTCCAATTCATCTTCGGCTTCATCTTCATCTTCGGCGGGAAGTTCTCTGACGTCGAGCGCGATCTCAAGTGCGATCTCAAGCGCGCTTTCGTCGACGAGCGCAAGCACGTCGGTTTCGGGCGATCTTGACGGAGACGGGGATTATGATGCCGATGATGCCGAGCTTCAGTACCTTCAGTCCATATCAGATATGCTCTCGACCCTTTCAAGCAGTGACAATGACCTTTGATGCGTGGGAAAAACATTGATTTTCCTTGACATGGGAGGGTGAAACCATTATAAATATTGATGAGTTTTCGCTTTCGGGCCGCCAGCCCGGGCGAAGAGGTATCTGTTTTATTTGTAGGAGGAATTTTTCATGAACAAGACAGAACTTGTAGCAGCTATGGCTGATAAGGCTGATCTTTCAAAGAAGGATGCAGAGGCTGCACTTAAGGCCTTTACTGATGTTGTGGCAGAGGCTTTGAAGAAGGATGACAAGGTTCAGCTCGTCGGCTTCGGAACTTTCGAGGTTTCAAAGCGCGCTGCGCGTACCGGAAGGAATCCCCAGACAGGCGCAGAAATGAAGATCGCGGCTTCCAAGGCTCCGAAATTCAAGGCCGGCAAGGCGCTGAAGGATATAGTGAACAAAAAATGATTATTTTTTGATCGATCCATTGTTTTTTGACGGGGCGCGTTTGCGCCCCGTTTTTTTGGAAGGAGGCTTTTATGCGGCTTGACAAATATCTGAAGGTTTCCCGCCTCATCAAGAGGCGGACGGTGGCGGCGGAGGCCTGCGACGCCGGGAGGGTATCCGTGAACGGCACTCCCGCGAAGGCCGGAAAGGACATAAAGCCGGGCGATATAATAGAGATAGGTTTCGGCGACAAGCAGGTGAAGGTCCGGGTGAAGCTGGTCGCCGAGACCGTGAAAAAAGAGGACGCGGACGGGATGTATGAGATGATGGAATGATCCCAGGGGACGGATATGCAAGGTCTTAACGACATGCTAGCTCTTACTGAACGAAGTGAAGTTAGAGATAGCGGTACAGGGCTACTTAACGAGCGTCAGCGAGTTTAGTAGCGTCGTAGCGATAGCGAGTTTAGTAGCGTTGTAGCACGAGGCGTAGACGAAGTGCGAGTATAGTGGCATCGTAGTCATGGGCTCAAAAAGTCTGTCCGGTTTGAGCAGTGGCGCTGCTTTTGTATGTGAAAATTCATTTAAATAATGTTATAATTTGCTCGGGGTGAAGGAAAAAGGGAGACAGTTTTCTGTCTCCTTTTTTGGGTTATAAGCCGTCAAGTGCATAGGAGGTATTTGGCGGCCAACGGAAAATACAGTGGGAAAAATTTTTCTGATAAATCGTATAAAATATGAGAGCAGTGGAAGGGCTGGATGGATGAAGGGATGAAAGTATAGGCTTCTATGGAGTATTGCAGGTTGATCAATAGAAAGATGGTATGAATGGATCAATACAACTGGATAAGTCATTATGCGGCTGATATCAGACAAACCAGCGTTGCAGCTCCTTTTCGCTGGTATGCCATTGAAAATGAGACAGGAACGGGAAAGGTGATCTCCTGCCCTGTATTTCCCGGAGTGCAGACGGTTTACAACGATCTTTTGATGCAATCTTGCGGAAAGACTGTTCCGAGGAATGATGGCATCATAGAGATCAGCTACTGCACGGACGGGCGTTATGAATGTGAAGTCAGTACCCGGTATTGTTTTTATGTCAGCCATGGCGATCTGTCCATCGGTGCCGTTGGGCGAAGGGAAGCAGGCGGCTGCTTTCCCACAAAAAGATATTGCGGTCTGACAGTTTTTCTCGATGCCGCTGTATTCCGTGAACAGAATGACACTGTCATAAATGAGATGAAAATAGATCTTGAAGGGATCATGAGGGCGGCGCTTCAGCAGCCACGGCGGTTTATCCTGCATGGAAATCCGAAGACAGACAGCATTTTTCAAACTGCGGCAGACGCACAGAAAAGCGGCGATCTTTCGCTGCTGAAGCTGAAGATACTTGAACTGTTTTTGTTCCTTGGGAATGTGGATTTTGATTCGCAAAAGGAGCTGCCTGTATATCTGAACCATACTCAGGCCATACTTGCAAAAAATGCCCGGAATATCCTTGTATCGTCGCTTTCAGCGCACCCGACCCTTGAGCAGCTTTCCGGGGAATTGCATGCGTCGCCAACCTCAATAAAAAGGGCGTTTCGGATAGTATATGGGGCGTCCGTCCGGGAATATATGAAGTCCTACAGGCTGGATGAGGCAAAGCGGCTTCTGGGAGAGAAAAAACTTCCGGTGGCTGAAGTGGCGGCCCTTGTAGGATACCAGAATCCCGGACATTTTACGGCAGCCTTCAAAAGCAAATTCGGCGTATTGCCGTGTGAATACAAAAAAATGTGCCTTTTCTGAGCAGGGAAGATGCCGCTGTAGATGGGAACAGCTTTTTGCCTCTATGAAAAACACAGACAGGAGAGATTGATATGAGAAAAAGATCGGGAAAGAAACTGCTGAGCCTGTTGCTTGCGCCAGCGCTTGTGCTTTCGCTCGCGCCTGCGGTGAGCCTGACGGCAAGGGCAGAAGAATCGGTGACTTATTATCAATGGCTTTGGAGCGACATAAGCCATAGTTATGAAAAGACGCAAAAATGGGTGCAATGTCAGCCTATTTCGCAGTCAGGCAACAAGCTTACTAATGATTCTTATTATGTGGACAAGGATTTTGACAGTTCGACAAGACTCTGTGTCAACGGAACCGTGGATCTCATCTTAGTCGACGGAAGGACTCTAAATTGCAATGACGGTATCAATGTACCGGCCGGGGCGACGCTAAACATATTCGCTCAAGAGGGCGGAACCGGCAAGCTCAACTGCTATGCCGATACCAATGACAACGCGGCTATCGGCGCAGATAATGAGAAGGGGGACTGCGGGACCATCAACATCCACGGCGGCTTTATATATGCCGATGCTGCTAAACACGGTACTGATGGCGCCGGCATCGGCGGAGGCGACGAAGGAAGCGGCGGAAATATAACAATTTTCGACGGTAATGTGACTGCCATAGGCGGAAAGTACGGAGCCGGTATAGGCGGCGGAGACCGGGACGACGACAAGGGCGGAAACGGCGGCATTATTACAATTCGTGGTGGAGAGGTAACGGCCAAAGGCGGTACAAACGCTGCAGGCATCGGCGGCGGTGAATTGGGAAGCTGCGGAGATATCAAGATCTACGGCGGCAAGGTCACAGCTACCGGCGGCGGAGATGCCGCGGGGATCGGAAGCGGCGACGAAGCAAGGTCAAACGGCAGCATCACTATCTATGGCGGCGAAGTCACAGCGACCGGCGGAAACAACGGCGCAGGCATCGGCGGCGGCGACAGCACTCCGGGCGGTACGATAGTGATCAACGGCGGCAAGGTTACTGCCACCGGATCAGACAACGGCGCCGGTATCGGAGGCGGCACGAGAGGTGAAGGCGGCAATATCACTATCAATGGCGGTAGTGTCATCGCCAGAGGCGGGGTGGATTCTGCCGGTATAGGCGGCGGCGACCTTGGAAACAGCGGTAATGTTGCGATCAACGACGGTGATGATATTCAGGCCTATGGCGGCAAGAACGGCGCCGGCATCGGCAGCGGTGATAAGGCGGAGACCAACGGGAAGATTACGATCACCGGCGGCACAGTCAAAGCGATCGCCGGGGATGAAGCAGCGGGCATCGGCGGCGGAAACGAGGCAGCCCCTGCTGAGATCACGATCATTGACGGAGATATTACCGCAACAGGAGGGACGAATTACGGCGCGGGCATCGGCGGCGGTGACACGGCAAAGGGCGGTACGATCCGGATCTCCGGCGGTAAGGTCGAGGCCAGAGGAGGCAGGTGCGCAGCCGGTATCGGCGGCGGCGACGGCGGCAGCAATTCAAGCGGTGATATCACGATCTCAAACGGTACAGTCATAGCTTATGGCGGAGATGAAGCAGCCGGTATCGGCGGAGGTAACGGTGGCTCGGTTGAAAATGAGGGAACCATCACGATCAGCGGCGGTAATATTACCGCAACAGGAGGAAAGAATTACGGTGCCGGGATCGGAGGCGGCGATCAGCAGAGAGGCGGCACCATCATGATCACCGGCGGTAACGTGATAGCATATGGCGGCAATGAAGCTGCAGGTATCGGAGGCGGTGATGAGAAGGACGGAGGAAATATTACGATCAGCGGCGGCAAGGTGGTAGAGGCAATAGGCGGAAAACTTGCTGCCGGTATCGGCGGCGGAAATGAGGCAAATGGGGGCAGCATAACTATTTCCGGAAATGCTGACGTGACTGCGGAAGGCGGTGAATATCTCGATCAGGAGGCAGATAAGGTATCGTTTTACAGAGGTGCTGCGGGAATCGGCGGCGGCTATCGTGGAGAAGGCGGCACTATCACGATCGGAGGTGATGGTGAAAACGACTCTCCTACCGTAGACGCTACAGGCGGCAAGACGGCTGCGGGAATCGGCGGCGGCAGCTATAAAAAATCCGGTACGATCGTGATAAAGAGCGGAAATATCACTGCGACCGGATCCGCGGGCGGCCCGGGGATCGGCTCCGGAGCCTTCAATAGTGAGGCGGGAAATGTCAATGTCACGATCTATGGCGGCAATGTCAAGGTGGCATCTGGGACTTATGAAGATAAAGAAAAGGTAAACCAGTGTTACTACCTTCCGGGGGCCGGCATCGGCGCAGCCGGAAATATTCAGGATCAAAAGAATCATGCCGTAGAGGGCGTTACAGAAAAAATATTAAACATGTATGAGTCCGTCTTCAATGGTACCATCAATATTTACGGCGGGCATATAGAGGCATATATGCCTGACTTGAACTGGTCAACAAAAAACGGAACTGCCCAGATCGGAGGGATTTTGGCAGGAGAGAGTTCCAAAATAAACATAAGCAGCAAAGCTGTGATCCTTATCCGATCATATCCGAACAGCGGATTGATAAAACCGATGTATTCCGAGACCATCAATTTTGAGAAGAATGAGGGTATCAGCAGCAGGCTTTGGTGGATCCATTTGAAAAACGAGAGTGTCTGGGAGAAGGACCGCACAGAACCTACGACCGATCTTGCCGGTTGGTTCAAGACAAAGACACCGCTCGGCAGCCCTATAATGATAGCTGCCTGTGAGCACAGGGATGAGGATTGCGCTTATACATACAAGAATGAGACATCTCATACAAATAAATGTAAATACTGCGATGTGAATTCAGGAGAGGAAGTGCATAGCTGGGGAGAGACGACCTACACTACCGGTGTGGATGGTAAGATCATTGGCACACATGCCTGTACAAAATGCGGTCATGCAGCGACCTATGAGGTAAATGCGAAGCTTGTGAGGCTGCAGGAAGGGACAGAGATCAAACTGAGCAGGAACAAGCTCACCTATGGTGAAGAGCTTCTCGAGCTGAGTTTTGACAAGACTTCGGCAGTATTCGTAGACAAGAGTGACCCTACAACGGTAGTTGCTGGTGAACTTTCCTGGAAATATCCTACAGAGCAGCCGGAGGCAGGGACCTATTCTGCTGTGTGGATCTTCGATCCGACAAATGACGAATATGCAGAGCTTTATGGGACCGTGGAGATAACCGTTGAAAAGGCAACCCCGGTGATCAAGGTACTGCCCACGGCAGGAGCGATCACCATTGGGCAGGCACTTAAGGACAGCGCCCTCCTCGGGGGAGAGATTGTCCATAGTGTTGGAGATTATCCTGAGGCAGTCGCGGGAGGAACTGTTGAAGTCTATGGAAGGGACGTGGCGGGAAGCTTCGCGTGGGCGGATCCCTCTGTCAAGCCAGCTCTTTCCGACAGCAATACAACAAAGTATCAGGTTGTATTCACTCCCGTTGATACAAAGAATTTTAACACGGCGACCTGTGAGATGACGCTGACGGTAAAGAAGATCCAGATAGAAATTACATCTCCCACGCCAAAGACAGGTCTTATCTATACGGGCTTGGCGCAGGCGCTCGTAAACGCGGGCTCCTGTGCAGAAGGGGGAACCATGCAGTACGCCCTTGGAGAAAACGGCGGGACTTCCCCGACTGAAGGGTGGTCTCCTTCCGTTCCAACCGCCGCGGAAGCCGGAACCTACTATGTGTGGTACAAGGCTGTAGGCGATGGAAGCCATGAGGATACGGAGGCAAGATGCATTACCGTTACCATAAGTCAAAAGAGCAGCGGAGGCGGTTCGGGCGGCAGCACGGAAGGCGGAGATTCAGGAGGTGGTTCATCAAGACCGGACAACCCCTCTGCGCCGACAGAATCCTACACCGTTCCCGTCTCCGGTGAGAGCACTGTAGAAGTCAAAACCGAGATATCAGATGGCAACGCTGTGATAAACGAGATCACCCAGGCCGACATTGACAGGGTATTGGACGGCGGAAGCGGCTCGGATACAGATTACAGCACGCCAATTACAATAGACGTTTCTCAGGCCCAGTCGGAAGTCACTTCTGTCGAGCTTTCAGACACAACCGTGAAAAGGCTCACAGAGGCTGTAAATACGAATGAGAACGTGAAGGGCGTTGATATTGTTCTCAGAAATTGCGTTGTTTCGCTGGACGGCGAAGCGCTCTCAGCAATAACCGTTCAGGCAGAGGGAGGATCCGTCAAGGTAGTAGTTGAGGATACAAAAGCTTCGGATCTGAACCAAACACAGCAAAGGTCATTAGAGCAGTTTGAGTCCGCCGCACCCTTCAGAGCGGCTATTGAAAGCAACGGGGAGGAGATCCACGATTTCAAAGGGGGAGCGGTCAGGGTTTCCTGCAGGTTCGATCCTGAAAAAGGTCGTGATGAGAGATATTATCATGTATTCTTTCTTTCGAAGACCGGAGCGATCGAGCGGATGTTGACAAGCTATGCAGAGGGCTGGATATCATTTGTGACAAACCATTTTTCGGATTATGCCATCGTTTATGACGAGAGCGTGGAAAACGGGGAGCCGGAGGACCCGGTGGACCCCGTAGATCCCGAAGATCCGGTTGAACTCATAGAAATGCACAGGCTCTACAACCCCAACTCCGGCGAGCATTTCTACACCGGAAATGTAGCTGAGAAAGACTATCTTGTAGAGGTCGGCTGGAACTATGAAGGCGTTGCATGGAGCGCGCCCGAAGAGTCGGAGATCCCGGTATACAGGCTGTATAATCCCAATGCCGGAGACCATCATTATACCCTGAAGGCGGCTGAAAGGGATTTCCTCATCAATGAAGGCTGGAATGATGAAGGAATAGGCTGGTATTCTGTAGAAGCAGAAGACATCCCGCTCTTCAGGCTCTATAATCCAAACGCGGTTGAGGCCGGTGCGCATCATTTCACTGCCGATATATCAGAGCGAGACTACCTCATCGGCCTGGGGTGGAAAGATGAAGGCATAGGCTGGTACGGGGCTGCTTAATGGTCCCTTGACTCCGTCCCCGGGGTCTATCTCACTTTTTTCCGTGCCAGCAGAGCGCCAGCATTGTGATATCATCAAACTGGGGCGCTTCTTTCACGAAATCGTCTATATCAGCCTTCACATTTGAAAGGATCTTCTCCGGGTCTTCTTCTATCCTGCTGTTGAGAGCGTCGACCAGTCGCTCGGGACCGTATAGCTCATTCTCTGCATTGGTAGCCTCTGTCACGCCGTCCGTATGAACAAAAAGTATGTCTCCGGGGTGAAGCTCAAATTCATGCTGCTCAAAGGGCAGACCCTCCATTACCGCAACGGCAGTTGAATGAGGATAGACTACAGGCTCGTATTCTTCGCCGACACGCTTGAGTACCGGGTTTTCATGTCCTGCATTTGAAGCAATTCCTTTTCCCGTTGAAATATCTATTATCGCCATCCAGACTGTGACGAAAAGCTGGGCTTCATTACCCTCGCAAAGCTGATCGTTTGCGTATGAAAGGACTTCCGAAGGTGAGCCCCCAAGCTGTGCGCGGTTTTTGATAAGGGTCTTTGCAATGACCATAAAAAGCGCCGCAGGCACTCCCTTTCCGGACACATCCGCGATGACCAGTGCGAGATGATCGTCGTCCACCATGAAAAAGTCATAGAAGTCGCCGCCCACTTCTTTTGCAGGCGTCATTGTGGCATAAATATCAAATTCCTTTCGCTCAGGGAAGGGCGGGAATATACGGGGGAGCATGTCCGCCTGGATCTGCGTCGCGACATTGAGCTCCGACTCGATACGTCCCTTCTCGGCAGAAATTGCGGCATTTTCCCGGATGTAATGCCTGATGTCCCCGTACATTTTCGTGAAGGAATCGGCGAGTGCTTCAAGCTCATCACCGGTATGTATATCAATAGCCGGCAGGTCGTCTTTTTCAAGGGAGTCTGCCATTTTTCCGGCTGCATCATTCAGACGGTGTATGGGAGTAACGATCTTTTTGCGAAGCGAAAAGTAGAAGACTATTCCTGCAAGCACCGTTGCGATAAGTATCGTGAGGCAAAGGGTACCGATGAAAGAAAGGAAGTTCCGCTCGATGTCATTGGCGGAAAGATCAAGACCGACAAGCGCCACAGGCTCTCCCGAACTGTCAAAGATCGGATAAAAGCCGCAGGCAATATGGCCGTAGGTCGGATCTCTGTAGAAACTTATCTCCTGGATGGGGTCCTTTCTGAAGGATTTTTCACGGGCTTCCTTGCCGCCGTCCATGTAGGCCTCGCGCTTCCCAAGCCACGAATAAGGATCGTCATCTGTCTGCCATACATAGACGAGGTCGTTTTTGTAAGGCACGAAGACATAGAAGAGCTGCATTGCAGTCTCATTCCTGGTCACAGTCAGATAGCGGAGAACCTCGTCATAATATTCATCGGGCTCCAGTGTCTCAACATAGCCCTTTATACGGTCTCCGTCTATGTAGTTTGACGCCGTGCGAAGATAGCCGTATACAAGGGAATTATAATCATTGATACTGTCCTTGTAATACCAGGCTCCCGTAAATATCCCGGCAAACAGGACTATCATCGCCGCAAACAGGTACAGACGAGTCTGTACTTTTCTTTGGATCCCACTTTTCATGAAGCCTTGACCTCTCTACGTTTCATAGACAATCTCTCCCAGAGGAGCGAAAGCGGATATGTTATCAGGAATATAATGAGCGACAGCAGAAGTGTCGGTCCGATCGGAAGATCCTGCGTGCCTCTGATGCTGTAAAGCACAACATTCGTGAGCATTACAACAAAGAACCAGTGGATCACATATACATGCGTGATATTACGGCTCAGGCTTACGACAAATTTCTTCAAAAATCCCGGCATTATCTTCATTGCAAAATAATATGCTCCGAGAATGCCGATGGCGAAGGCCACGTAGCCGATCGCATCATACCAGAGCGCGTGATAATAGCAGTTTTCACTGAAAAGAAGCGTCTCGCCGCTTGCCATCTGCCCGAATTCGAATTTGTATTCGATCACGAAGAAAGCGACCGAAGCGATCAGCGGGATAGGAAAGAGGCGAAGATAAAAGCTCTTCTTGTCATTGATATACAAAAGCAGCTTTCCGAAAAGATAACCGCACAGCGGGACTATGAACCAGTTGAGCAGCGGGAAATCAGACATTACATAAAGCCCTGCGCTATCCTCCGTTCCGATGAAGTGACCGAGCGCGATATTTGCTGCATTATTTCCGGTATCAAAATGGCGTATGAAGGAACCTGCGACAGACATCAAAATGGCGACAAGAAGCATCCATCTGTCCTTGAGTTTGAGATACTGAAGGAAGCCGAACAAAAGGAAGAAGAGCCCTGCGAACTGAAGCACGTCGTTTCCGAACACGCGGTAGGGCAGTGGAGTGATGAATTTGTCTGCATCCTGTGTGATCGCATATCCTGTAAGATAGGGGATCAGGAAGCGGAGTATATTCAGAAGGAAGCCTGCGATAAAGAGAAAAAGCCCTCGTTTCATATTCTCGGCAGGGGTCTGCTTTCTCGAAAAATTGATGCAGGCACCCATCGCAAACAAAAACATCGGCGCTCCCAGCGGCTGACCTATTATGATATTGAAAAAGAACGGGATCGGCTCGTAGATACGATCGACCGGTGTACACTCTATAACAGTATGCACAAATGGAAGAAAGAATACAGGGATCGCCCTTGCCAGGTCGAACTCATACTGTCGCCCCGTGTTGACAGGTGAAGCTGAAATATGATCACGTATGGACAAAACATTACCGCCTTTTCTCTATTGGTCTCACAATTTCAAACTCTGATTTTAACCTTATTTTGTTTTTTTTTCCACCTTGTATTATTCCGGGTCCTGCATTCCGGTTCCCGGGGTCAAAATTTTTTTCATAAGGGGGTTAAGTATTTAAAAAAATTTCCGATAATGATAAACAAGAGTATGATTTCTTTCAGAGAGTGTATATGACAAGAGCAGTTTCAGAAAAAAAGAAAACCTCAGCGAGGCTTTATATCTTTATAGTGATCGCCCTTCTTATGGCAGTCATGGTCTTTCAGCTTGTTTCGCTTTCAAAGAAGCAGAAAAGCTACTCGTTGGAGGAAAAAAACCTTCGGAATGAGCTTGCGCTTGAAAAGGTAAAGAGCGAAGAATTGAAGGATTATGAGGCGTATACGAAGACCGAGGAATATATTGAAAATATGGCGCGAATGAAGGGCGGTCTCGTAAAGGAAAATGAGATAGTATTCCGCGAAGGAAACAAATGATGACGGCGCATCCCGGAACGTAATTGTTCCGGGATTTTTTTTAAATGGTCCCAGGGGACGGAGTCAAGGGACCATTTTGGGAATACAAAAAAATACAATGGTCCCTTGACTCCGTCCCCTGGGACCACCCCGGGACCAAAATGAAAGGATAATTTATGAAAACAGATCTTGTCACAAAAAATGCAACGGATGAAGCAAAGAGATTAATGGACTTCTTTGCCCGCATCGAGGGAAAGCATATACTCACGGGGCAGCATACGCAGACAAATCCGATGGAGGAACTCTCCCACATAAAGGCAGTGACCGGTGAGGAGCCTGCCCTCCTTGGCTTTGAGCTATTATCCTATTCGCCCAACATCAGGGATATGAAGGCAGATCGTGACTGCGAAACAGAGGTGCTCGAGAACAGAGGAACTATAGAAAGAGCTTATGAATGGGGGCTTTCGGGAGGGATAGTCACGCTTACCTGGCATTGGTTTTCTCCCATGTACGGAACCGGGAAGGCCTTCTATGCGAAGAATACAAAATTCGACGCCGAAAGAGTTCTGATACAGGGTACAAAGGAAAGAGAAGCATTCTTTAGCGACCTTGACTTTATGGCAGATCTCCTTTCAGGCTTTTACGTGCGAAAGATACCGGTCCTCTGGAGACCTTTTCACGAGTCGGACGGGGACTGGTTCTGGTGGGGAGCGAAGGGACCGCGCGTCGCAAAAGAACTCTATCATCTGATGTACGAACATTTTTCAGGCAGGAAGGAACTTTCGAATCTGATATGGGTCTGGAATTCAAGGCTTCCCGAGGGTTATGTGGGAGATGACTGCTGCGATATCATCTCCTGCGACACATACCCCGGAAAGCACGTTTCATCCGACTTTTCGGATGAATATGAAGGTCTTTTGAAGCTTACCAAAGAGGATAAGGGCGTCTGCCTCGCGGAAACCGGGGTTTATCCCGATACTGAAAAGCTTGAAAAGGATAATGTGCCCTGGCTTTATTATATGATGTGGAGTAAGGAATTCGCGCTCACTGAAGAGTATAATTATCTCGATGTCTTAAAAAAGGTCTACTCCTCGACCTATGTACTTAAGCGGTCAGATCTTTTGGCATTATCAAAAGTATAGAAATTGTTCATATACCCTTTGAAAAACAGGAGAAATCGGCTACAATATTCCCATTATGAACTTTGATGATATAGCCGATCTTGGGGAGACCATAGCAAATTCTGTGGGTCGTGCTGTAAGCAGCGGCAACTTCTCAAATCTTGGAAAAGAGATAAGCAGGAAGGTTAGTGATGTGACCGATCGCGCCCGAAGAAATACGGGCGCTTCTTCTAATGCCAATCCGTACAGTTCCACTTATCGCCGTTCATCAACTCCGCCCCCGAACAATTTCAACAATTCAAACTGGCAGAGGCAGCAAAGTCAGCCGAACTGGCAGGGGCAGCCATATACGAACAACTGGGAGAGACAACCAAATCAGCAGAACTTCAATCCGCCATCCGTGGTACGGCCTTCAAGAGCAGCCCCCATTGCGGCTGCAGTGGTGGGAGGTCTTGGAGGAATAGCAAATCTTTCCATGCTGGTCTCGGGGATAGCCCCGCTCATAATGAATCCAACGCCTTTTAACATTTTTTCGACCATCTTTTTCGGGGCTGCAACTTTCCTCTTCGGCTGGATCTTTGCAGGCGGCATCAAAAGGACGGGTCTGATCTCAAGGATCCAAAGCTATATTGATGTCATCGGAAGCTCCGAATATATTGCGCTTGATGAGCTTTCCGCAAGGACGGGCACTCCGAAGAATACAGTAAAAAAGGATGTAAAACAGCTGATCAAGAGAGGTGTTTATCCTTACGCGAGGCTTGATCGTTTTGAGACCACTCTGATGCTTACGGACGAAGCATACAAAAGCTATGAGGCGGCCGATTCCTCCTTCAGGCAGAGACAGGAGGACGAAAAGAAAAACAAGGATGCGAAGGATCAGGAATTCTATTCCGACGATCCGGAAGTAATGAAGATCCTTACCGAAGGCCGTGATTACATCATGACGATAAGGGAGATCAATGATGAGATTCCCGATGTCGAGGATATGTCCGACAAGCTCTATGATCTTGAGAGCATAATGAAAAGGATCTTTGCCCAGATCAAGGAGAGACCTGAAAACGCCGGTGGTATCAGGAAGCTCATGAATTATTATCTTCCTACCACGGTGAAGCTGCTCCGGGCCTACGCGGGTTTCTACAAACAGCCCGATGGCGGCGAGAATATAGAAAAGTCAAAGCACGAGATCGAAGAGACTATGGATACGATAAATGCGGCTTTTCTCAAGTTCCTTGATGACATGTTTGAATACCAGTATTATGACGTTTCATCGGACATAAATGTAATGAAGCAGATGATGTCGCGCGACGGCATCGCGCCGGATATGGCAATGAAAGGGGAAAAAGATGGACAGTAATGCAAACACTACCGTAAAGACAGAGGTAAAGGAAGAGATATCAGAGCTCGACAGGATATTCATGGAGGCAGGGAAGGAGACAACAACACTTCCTTCAGCGGATGTGAACAATGCAAGCACTATTGAGATCCCGGTGACCGATCTTTCTCCCGAGGAGCAGAAGCAGGTCGATGATATCGCATCAAAGCTTGATGTAAAAGACGCTGCAGCAGTAATGGCTTTTGGTGCCGGCACCCAGCAGAAGATGGCTGAGTTTTCGGAAAGAACTCTTGAGAGCGTCAAGACCAAGGATATGGGTGAGGTCGGAGATATGATCACGAACCTCATAGGCGAGCTCAAGAATTTTGATGTTGACGAGAATGAAAAAGGGCTGTTCGCCTTCTTCAAGAAGGGAGCAAACAAGCTCCAGAACATGAAGACGAAGTATTCGAAGGTCGAGACAAATGTGAAGACCATTCAGAACGAACTTGAGAAGAGGCAGGTGGTCCTCTTAAAGGACGTTGATCTTCTGAACAAGCTTTATGACCTGAACCTCAAATATTTCAAGGAACTGTCACTTTACATCCTCGGCGGAAAGAAGAAGCTCGAGGAGATCAGGAACGGCGAACTCGTTGAGGCTCAGAAGAAGGCGGCTGAATCAGGTCTTCCCGAGGATGCACAAAAGGCAAAGGATATCGCCGCACAGTGCGACAGACTTGAGAAGAAGCTCTATGATCTCGAACTTTCAAAGACCATAGCACTTCAGACAGGACCGCAGATCAGGATGGTACAGTCGTCCGATACGGCAATGGCTGAAAAGATCCAGTCCACTATCGTAAACACGATCCCGCTCTGGAAGAACCAGATGGTGATCGCGATCGGAATAGAGCATTCGAGCCAGGCGGCAAAGGCCGAGCGTGAGGTTAATGACATGACAAACGCTCTCCTTCGAAAGAACGCCGACGCTCTGAAGGTAGCGACGATCGAGAGCGCAAAGGAGTCAGAGAGAGGTATAGTCGATATCGAGACTTTGAAGCATACGAACGAACAGCTTATCTCAACTCTTGACGAGGTCCTTCGTATCCAGGAGGAAGGAAAGCAGAAGCGCGCCGCCGCAGAGGTAGAGCTTGTGAATATCGAAAACGAGCTGAAGCAGAAGCTTCTTGAAGCTTCGAAAAAATAATGATAAAGAAAGAGGTCCGCTCATTCATTCTCGAAAATGCACTTGTCCCCAAGGGGAGCCTTGTGGTGTCGGCCTTTTCGGGCGGAGCGGACTCGTTGCTTATGACCCTTCTTTTAAAGGAGCTTCAGAAGGAGCTCTCCTTTGAACTGATGCTCATTCATGTGAACCATCATATCAGAGGAGAAGAAGCTGATTCCGACGCGCAATTCGCAAAAGACTTTGCAAAGAAAGAAGGTCTTCCGCTGAAGGTTCTCGATGTTGACCCGGTAGCTTATGCCAAAGATCATAGAGGTGTCAGTGTCGAGGAAGCCGCAAGGATACTTCGTTTTGACGCCATAGCGCATGAGATCCTTTCCATGAAGGATGAAAGGACGATCCCGGTTGCTGTCGCCCATCATATAGAGGATCTTGCCGAAACCATGCTTTTCCGGCTCATAAGAGGTACCGGTCCCGCAGGGTTTGGCGGAATGAGGGCAGCATCAGAGCTTCATACAAAATATGGTGAGATACGTCTTATAAGACCGCTCCTTAAGGAAAAGCGAAAAGATATCGAAGAAGCTCTGAAGGGCTATCCTTATACTGCCAGATTTGACAGGACAAACCAGGATGTGCGTTACAGCAGGAACAGACTAAGAAAGAATGTCCTTCCGGAGCTTTCTCTCATAAACGAAAGGGCAGTCGAACACATAGCGCTTGCTTCTGAAAAGATCTTTGAGGCTGCATCCTTCGTAGATTCTGAGGCAGGGAAGATCCTCAGAAAGAGGGACGGAAGGCTTCTTCGCGCTGATATCAATGATTCCCATCCCGCTCTTTCAAAGGCGCTTATCATGGCCTTCCTGAAAGAGAAGCTTCAAAGCCTCCGTGATGTTGGAGAGGCGCAGATACTTGCGATCATGGACAGCGCAGGAAAGGGGCTTTCACCGGGGAAAAGAACAGATCTCCCGGGAGATTTTTTTTCGATCACAACTTATGATGAAGTACTCATAAAAGAAGGCGGCGGTTCTTTACAAAACGCTCCGAAGGGCGAAATTGAGGTGAGCTTCATAAAGGGCGAGGAAGCGCTTGCCTTTGTCCGTGATCAAAGTCTCATCCCGCGCTCCCGATATACAAAATTCTTTGATTATGATAGGATAGAAAACGGTGTCTTTGAGATAAGGACCTTTAAAGAGGGGGATTTCATGGTGATAGACTCCCTGGGGAACAGAGCTCTTCTTCGGAGGGTCTTCATCGATCGGAAGGTGCCGAAGGAAGAAAGAGGACGGATACCGCTTCTTGTGAGCAAAAACAAGGTGCTCTGGGCAGCAGGGATCAGGGATTCATATGATGTGCGGATCACGGAAAACACAAAAGTGATCCTGAAGGCGCAGTACAGAAGATTCAGAGGAGATCAATAATGGCAGAACCCGCAGAAACAATAAGGATGATGCTTCCCGAGGAGGAACTGGACAGAAGGATAAGGGAGCTTGGAAAAGAAATAAGCGAGGACTATGCAGGGGATAGTGTATATCTTGTAGGAGTCTTGAGAGGAGCCGCGTTCTTTACATGCGAGCTTGCAAAGAGGATCACGGTTCCCGTTACCCTCGACTTTATGAGCACATCCTCCTATGGCTCCGGGACCGTTTCCTCCGGCGAGGTCATTGTAAAGCAGGACATAGAGATTCCCGTTGAGGGAAGGAATGTCATAATCTGCGAGGACATTATAGATTCCGGAAACACTCTTCACTTTTTGCTTAAGCTTTTCCGCGACAGAAAAGCAAAATCCGTGAAGATTTGCGCGATGCTTGATAAGCCCGACAGAAGAGAAGTGGATGTGAAGGTTGATTACACAGGCTTCACAGTTCCGGATGAATTCATAGTGGGCTTCGGTCTTGATTATGACCAGAAATACAGAAACCTTCCCTATATCGGGGTAATTGAGTTTTGAAAGGCGCATAGATGCAGGTCAGAAGAAGACCGGGATTTGGTCTTTATTTAATTATAATAGTATTGGTAGTCGTGCTCTGGTTCGCTTTTTCCGGAACCAGAAGATCCACAATATCGGAAAAAGGCTTTGAGAAGGCTCTCTCAGAAGGCAGAGTGGCCTCCGTTATCATAGATCAGCACAGCCAGGTTCCCACAGGCTCGGCTTCTATCACCCTCATTTCAGACAAAAGCAAAACGGACACGATCCACTGTGTTCTCTATATTTCCAATGTCAATGAGTTCCAGACCTTCCTGAAGGATAAGGGTTATTTCGACTATGTGTTAAACGATGTTGACTCGGGGGGCTGGTTCATGCAGTTTCTGCCGATGCTCATTATCATCTTCATAGTCTTCGTCCTCTTCATGATGATACTGGGTGCCCAGTCGTCCGGCGGTTCAGGCGCAGGCGCTGCCGGAAACAGGATGATGAACTTCGGCAAGAGCCGCGCGAAGATGACGGGAAAGGATGACAATCATATCCGCTTCACCGATGTTGCGGGGCTCTATGAGGAAAAGGAGGAGGTCGGCGAGATCGTTGACTTTTTGAAGGATCCCGCGAAATATACCGAGGTAGGCGCGAGGATTCCAAAGGGCCTTCTCATGGAGGGACCTCCGGGTACCGGCAAGACTCTCCTTGCGCGCGCTATTGCAGGTGAGGCAGGCGTTCCCTTCTTCTTTATTTCGGGCTCGGATTTCATGGAGATGTTCGTCGGTGTCGGCGCATCAAGAGTCAGAGACCTTTTCGGTGAAGCAAAGAAGAACAGCCCCTGCATTATCTTCATAGACGAGATAGATGCGATCGCAAGGCGCCGCGGGAGCGGCATGGGCGGTGGCCACGACGAGAGAGAGCAGACCTTAAACCAGATACTTGTCGAGATGGATGGCTTTGCGGTCAATGAAGGGATAATAGTCCTTGCCGCCACGAACCGTGTGGATATCCTGGATCCCGCCATCATGCGTCCCGGAAGATTTGACAGGAAGATCTACGTGGGACGTCCGGATATGAAGGGACGGCTTGAGATATTGAACGTTCATACAAAGAACAAGCCCCTTTCTGATGATGTTGACCTTGAGCAGATCGCGCAGACCTCTGTAGGCTTTACCGGAGCCGATCTTGAGAATCTGATGAATGAGGCTGCGATCAAGACTGCCCGGGAGGGCAGGAGATACATCACCCAGGCAGACATCAAGTCCTCCTTCGTAAAGGTTGGACTTGGTACAGAAAAGAAGAGCCGGGTGGTTTCCGAAAAGGACAAGAAGATCACAGCTTATCATGAGGCAGGACATGCGATCCTTTATCACGTGCTTCCCCATGTAGGTCCTGTATATACGGTTTCCGTGATACCCACAGGCCGCGGCGCCGCCGGCTATACCATGGCGCTTCCCGAAAAGGACAGATTGTTCTCGACAAAGAATGAAATGCTCGAGGAGATCACGGTCTCCCTCGGAGGAAGAGTGGCGGAGCAGCTTATCTTCGGAGATGTCACGAACGGCGCGTCAAATGATCTCAAGGTCGCGACAGGCAATGCCCGTGATATGGTCACGAAGTACGGAATGTCCGAAAAGATGGGTCCCGTATGCTATCACGAGGGTGAGGACGAGGTCTTTCTAGGCAGGGACTATGGCCATGTGAAGGGCTACGGTGACGAGATAGAATCCGACATCGATCGCGAGATCAGGCGGATCATGGATGAGTGCTATTCCCGCGCTGAAAAGCTCATCAAAGAAAATATGGATGTGCTTCACAGGGTTGCCGCTCTTCTCATTGAAAAGGAGAAGATCGACCGTGAGGAATTCGAAAGCTGTTTTGAGGAGCAGAAATAATGTCTATCAATACTGAAGCGCTTTTTTCTGACGGAACGAAGGAGTTCCTCTCCCCGATGGAACCGAGGCCGGGAGAGGGTGTTACCATAAGGTTTCGCGTAGCCCATGGCGACAAGGTTGATGTATTCTTAAAGACACATCTTATCGAATCACCCATGTTCAAGGATGCGGAGACCGCTCTCTTTGATTATTACAGGATCAGCATCAGGCTTTCGGATGAGCCGCTTTCCTACATCTTCAAAGTCAGGGCCAATGACGGTTCACGTGAGGTCTGCTTCTTCGACCGTTACGGAGTGTCTAATGAGGAGAGGCGGCAGTATGCCTTCAAGATCGTTCCGGGCTTTGAGACACCCGAATGGGCGAAGGGGGCGGTGATGTATCAGATCCTTGTTGACCGCTTCTGCAACGGCGACAAGTCAAACGATCCCCTGACAAATGAATATCATTATATCAATACCTATTCCCATCATGTTGAAGACTGGGACCGCCCGCCCGCGGACTTTGATGTATGCGATTTTTACGGCGGAGATCTTCAGGGCGTTGAGCAGAAGCTTTATTACCTGAAGAGCCTTGGGGTCGAGGTTATATATTTCAATCCCCTTTTTGTCTCCCCCTCAAATCACAAATACGACATTCAGGATTATGATTACATAGACCCGCATTACGCGAAGATAATGAATGACGGAGGAGAGCTCCTCGAAGACGGAGATTCCGACAATTCCCATGCGACGAAATATATCAAGCGTGTGACCGACAGATACAATCTCGAGAACTCAAACGCTGCCTTTGCTTATTTCGTGACGGAAGCACATGCAAAGGGCATTAAGGTCATCCTTGACGGTGTCTTCAATCACTGCGGTTCATTCAACAAGTGGCTCGACAGGGAGAGGATATATGAGGGACAGAGCGGCTATGAGCCCGGAGCTTATATCTCAAAGGATTCGCCCTATCATGATTATTTTCAGTTCTTTCCCTCGGGAAAGTGGCCCTACAACAATGCCTATGACGGCTGGTGGGGACATGATACTCTGCCGAAGCTGAATTATGAGGGCAGCAGGGAGCTCTGTGATTATATTCTCAATATCGGGAAGAAATGGGTGAGCCCGCCGTATAACTGCGATGGGTGGAGACTTGATGTGGCAGCGGATCTCGGGCACAGCCCGGAATTCAACCACAGGTTCTGGAAGGAATTCAGAGACGCGGTAAAGAGCGCAAATCCCGACGCAGTCATACTTGCGGAGCAGTATGATGATGCTACGGCCTGGCTTCAGGGTGATCAGTGGGATACGATAATGAATTACTCCGCATTCATGGAGCCGGTGTCATGGTTCCTGACCGGAATGGAGAAGCATTCAGACAAATTCGTTCCGGAGGCACTCGGTGACGGTAAGCGCTTTGAACTCACCATGAGGCACTGCATGACTCAGTTTCTGACTCCAAGCCTCTACTGTGCGATGAACGAGCTTTCAAATCATGATCATTCGAGGTTCCTTACAAGGACGAATCACAAGGTCGGTCGGGTGAGCGTACTGGGCAGCCAGGCTGCTGAAGAAGACGTGAACAAGGCCGTTCTGAAGGTTGCCACCGTCATGCAGATGACCTGGCCCGGAGCGCCTACGATATATTACGGAGATGAGGCAGGAGTGTGCGGTTTCACGGATCCCGACAACAGAAGGACCTACCCCTGGGGACATTGTGATTATGAGCTCATAGATTTCTATCGCGACATTATCTTTGTGCACAGGTCTCATACCGCGCTGAAGAAGGGCGCTTTCATCTTCCTTGATACGGACTGGAATTTCGTAAGCTACGGGCGCTTCACATCTGATGAGAAGATAATCGTGGCAGTGAATTCCAGCGCAGCCGTCTTCGAAAAGGATGTAAACGTCTGGAAGGCCGAGGTTCCGAACGGTGCCCAGATGGAGAGGCTTTTCATGACAGGTGAGAGGTTCTATACCATGATGCCCGAATACCACAAGGTTGAAAACGGGAAGGTGCATCTTGAGATGAAGCCTTATTCCGCCATAGTCTTAAGGTACGAGAGAAGATGAAAAGGGAAGGGGATTTCTGTTTTGAAAATTATACGGAGGAGAAGGACAGCGTCGGGCATTATTTTTACGATGACGAGTGGTTTAATGAAAGCTCCTTCGTGCTCAACAAAAAGCTTCGCACCATGTCTCTCTGCTTTTCCATGGCCGCATTTCCCAGTGCTTCAAATTGCGCTGTAAGGCCTTCAGTAAACGCGGAAAAGCTTCTTTCAAAGCTTTCCTTTTGCAACATTGAAGTAAATGATGATTTTTTGAAGGAGCCCGAGGTTTTCTCTCTCGGGCTTGTTGCTGCGCAAAAAAAGATCGGTGATTACTCCCTCATAGCCTTGAACTTCCGCGGCGCGTCCTACGGCCTTGAATGGAAGAGCAATACCTTCCTCGGTGAGAGCGGAATAGCAGAAGGCTTTCAAAAGACGGGGGAGGTTGCGATCGCCTTTCTGAAAGATTACATAAATGAGTACAAAGACAGGCTTTCAAAGCGGATAAAGCTCTGGGTTTCAGGCTACAGCAGGGCGGCAGCCTTCGCGGAATATGTCGGAGTCAGGGTAACGGAAGACAAAGAGACCTTTGGGATCTCACCGGAGGATATATTTGTCTATCCATTTGAGAGCCCTATGCTTTTTTCGAATGAGACAAAACGTTTCAAAAATATCCATAACACTGTAAATCCCAAGGATCTGGTCCCGATGCTCGCACCATCCCTCTGGGGTTTTTCAAATGCCGGAGTCATAGATACGCTGATCCCGGATGAAGAAAGCCGCGAATACGAGCTTCTTCTTCCCAAAGTGAAGGAGAATCTCTCAAAACTGGGAGCTCCTGAGATAATAGAGTTTCTTTCGGGGTTCTCACTTTCCTGCATAATAGGAACTGATGTAAACCAATTTACTGAACTGAGTTTTGACCCCGGGAGCAAGAGAACTTTTTTTGAAAGGGCACTTTCCTTCGATCAGGCGGCTTTCCTTCGGACTTACATGAGGTTTATGGCATCAAATCTCTCTGCGTCAGCCGGTGTGAAGGACGGACCCAAGAGCTGCAGGAAGACATATTATTCTTATTATCAAGAGAGCTTTTCATATCTTTCGGGCGCATATCTCGGGGCGCCGCTTCAAAAGAAGCTGAAGATAAGACAGAATCTTCTTGAGCTTTCAAAGCTCCTTGATATAAGGGCTGTGAAGATCAAGTTTTATCTCAATCTCAGATTCCTTGGCGAAAGAGGAAGGCAGTATGTCGAAAAAGAGATTCTTGATGCCGTTATTGATCGGCTTTCAAAGGATCCTGATATTGCGCTGAAAAAAGATGAGGAGGAAAGGGTTTCGAAAAACGCCCGTCCGCTCATCCATTATTTTGTGTACTGTGCTTCGATAGATATAAGATATTATCGTTTCTTTTTCACAGGAACGTTCCTCCACAACATCCTTCGTGTCCTTGCCATGCATGCGCCCGAGCTTACGCTCTCCTTCATGCAGGCGATGGAGGATTAAGGTTTTTCATTTTCCGTCGCTGTGCCAGCCTTCGTGCCCGTCGCCCGAGTCCTTGAAGGTTCCTTTGAGCTTTGAGTCTCCTGAATAGATCGGGGTCACGTTCTTTTGATCCTTGTAGGATAGATAACCTTCCCTTATCCAGTTCTTTACCCGCTCAACAGGGATATCAAAAACATCCGCGACCATCCACTCATTCACATTGTCATGAGCGCGGACGTATTCCTTTACCTTTTTGTAAAGCTCATAGTCTGCGCATTTTTCACAGAAGCCCTGGGAAGTAAGGCGTGAAAAGGTCTGACCGCAGCCCTTGCAGACATAGGAGGTTCTGTCGGAATTTTTTTGCGGCGCGTCGTTCAGGCTCAGTATGGAGGGATGCTTTGTGTTTCTTTTTTCGTCCATGGTTCTCCTTTCATATGAAACCGCCGTCGATGCCTATGACCTGCCCTGTAAGATAATAAGGCGCACTTGAAAGATAGCTTACAAGATCCGCGACTTCTTCAGCTGTTGCGAAGCGCCCGAGGGGTATCTCTTCGGCAAGATCCTTCTTTTCTTCATCAGAAAGATTGTCATTCATAACCGTGTCAACGACACCGGGAGCTATGGCATTTACTGCGATATTACTTCTTGCCAGTTCCTTTGCAAGTGCCTTTGTCAAAGCTTCCACACCGCCTTTTGAGGCTGAATACGCAGCCTCGCAGGAAGCGCCGACTCTCCCCCACATGGAGGAGATATTTATTATCCTTCCGCCGTTGTTTTTCAGCATGGACGATATGAAGGCTCTTGATGTAAGAAATATGCTTGAAAGATTTACATCAATTATACGTTTCCACTCAGCGAAGGTCATATCCTGAAGAAGCCCTGAGTAAGAAACAGCGGCATTATTCACAAGGACATCAACTTTGCCTTCTTTTTCAAGCAGATCGGTTGAAAGGCAATCTACGAAGGCTTCGTCCGACACATCGCCAAGATACTTAAGTACCTTCGTTTTCGGACAGTTCCTTTCTATTTCGGATTTTACGCTCAGCAGACCCTCATTATCTTTGTGAGCAAGGATTGCTATCACGGAAAAGCCTTTTCGCGCGAGCGCTATCGCAGATGCGGCTCCGATCCCTCTTGATGAACCTGTGATCAGAGCTGTTTTTTTATTATTATCCATTTAATGTGCCCAACTTTTTGGTGATTATGATATAATAAAGACGGTTTTTGATGCAAACCATTATACAACTTTTCAGTGGAAGGAGAAACCAATATGAAAATAAATATCACAGGCAAGGGCATAGAGCTCACACAGGGCCTCAAGGATGCTGTCACATCAAAGCTTTCAAAGCTGGACAAGATGTTTACGAAGGACGCGATCTGCAATGTCACACTTTCCGTTGAAAAAGAGCGTCAGAAGATAGAAGTGACGATCCCGGTAAAGGGCCATGTGATAAGGGCGGAGGAAGTCACGGACAATATGTACGACAGCATCAATGCCGTGGTCGACGTGATAGAACGTCAGCTTCGCCGTTACAGAAAGAGGATAATAGACAAAGAAAAGAGCGGTGCGAAGGACTCGGATGACATGGCCTTCTTCAGCGAGGACTTCATCGAGAAGGATGTGCTTTACGGAGACAGCGACGACGATGAGCACGAGGTGAAGATCTCCCGCACGAAGCACTTTGGTCTGAAGCCCATGTATCCTGAGGATGCGTGCGTTGAGATGGAGCTTCTCGGGCACAACTTCTTCGTATTCAGAAATGCCGAGACAGACGAGGTGAACGTCGTTTACAAGAGGAAGTACAAGAACACCTACGGACTTATAGAGCCTGAGTTCTGATCCAAAAGATTTAATGAAAAAAAAAGGGTCTCCGCATTTACGGAGACCTTTTTTTGATGTAACTATTCTCAGTCTACCGGCTTGAAGTCAGCCTTTGTTGCGCCGCAGAGAGGGCATACCCAATCCTCGGGGATATCCTCAAAAGCTGTTCCTGCAGCGATCCCGCCGTCGGGATCCCCTACCTCAGGATCATAGACATAGCCGCAGAGCGTACATTCGTACTTTTTCATTTCAACCCTCCTTTTCAGATCACCTGTATTCGGTACTGTCACGAAGCCCCTTGATGACTCCCGCAATGACGGCTGCAAGAAAACCCGCGATGGCGATCGCCTTTTGTATCTTTGCCATATTGGAACTCATCTTTGAAAGCTGTTCTTTTCGCTTCATGGGAGCCTCCTTTTCTATAATGCAGATGATAGCATTTTTCATGCCCTTTCGGCAACAGATGTTTTTTTGAAACAGGGGTTAAGATAATCGAAAAGCTCTCCGATTATCTTTGTATAACAACCAAATAATGAGCTATGGAAAGGCGCTTTACTTCAATGGATTGTTTCTGCCATTGGAGGCAGGCGCCTTTTTTGCGCCAAAAAGAAAGTGAGGAAAAGCTATGAGGATTGCGGAAAGCAGTATCGAAATGTTCTCAGGGAGGAGCTTTTCAAGATCAGGGATGAGTGCAGCGGGAGCGGCATATGGAGGAGGTTTTGCCGACAAGGTCTCAAAGATCAAAAAGAGGGACAGCTATGAGCCCGGACTTTCAGACAGTGCCATGTCGCCTTACAACATGGATGACCTGAGTTCCATGAGGGGAGTTGGAAAGACAGGGGCTGCAAATGGCTTGAACGGGGCAAGGTCGCCGATGGGATTTCAGAATGATATCCTGTCACAATTGTTTTCAAGGTTCTCATCCTTCGGAGCCTTTGGCGGCGGCGGTTATTCGCAGAATTTCGTAACCTATCAGGAGAGCGAGGAGATGGCATTTTCGGCATCGGGCCGCGCCGTGACCGAGGACGGGAGAACGATAGATTTTGACATCAGCCTTTATATGAGCAGGAGCTATACGGAATATATGAATGTCTCCTTCCCTGCCGTGAACAACTCGCTTTTCGATCCGCTGGTCGTGAATGTGGGGGAGGAGGTCCTTGATATAAAAGACCAGACCTTCAGGTTTGATATCGACTGCGACGGGGAGGCGGACGAGATCTCGATGTTCGGAAAGGGCACGGGCTTCCTCGCCCTTGACAAGAATGATAATGGAAAGATCGATGACGGCAACGAGCTTTTCGGAACGAAGTCCGGGGACGGCTTTGCCGACCTCCGTGAATATGATTCCGACGGGAACGGCTGGATAGATGAGAATGATGAGATCTTTGAAAAACTGAGGGTCTGGTGCAAGGATGATGAGGGTAATGATATCCTGATGAACCTCAAGGAAGCGGACATTGGCGCGATCTATCTCGGCGAGCAGCAGAGCGAGTTTACAATGGGCGGGGCCGACGGCATCAGGGACGGCGTGGTCCGCTCGACCGGAATCTTCCTTCGGGAGAGCGGTACCGCAGGGACCATCCAGCATGTCGATCTTGCCATGAAGGAGAACGGGCAGGAAGCCGCAGTAAATGGGGCGAGGGTCCTTGCCTTTGATACAACAGGTGAAAATAATGTGGATAGGTCAAGCTTTTCAAAGCGCATGCAGGACAGGCGCCTCAAAAACGAGCGCGCAATGAAGAAAAAGGATGATGAAAAAAATGACATAGCTTCCCGCATCAAAAAGCTGATCGAGCACAGGCAGGAGCTTGAAAAGCTACGGGAAAAGCATCTTCAGGAGACGAAGGAAAAGAGGGACGAGCTGATGGATCAGAGGATCGAGGCTTTGCTTTCCAACCAGGAGGAGGGGGAGGACCTTCCACTCGACGAGGAGGTGCCGCAAAAGGCAGCGAATGAGGCGTGAAAAAAATCAAGGTCACAGATCTTCTCTGTGGCCTTGATCTTTATGCAGTACCTTAACCGGTTCCCCGGCATTTGATCAGTCAGTTTACTGTCTTTTATCAGCTGAAGTCAGAGGGATT
>CAMVHB010000022.1 GCA_947167155.1 uncultured Lachnospiraceae bacterium
ATAATCTCACAAACATTCCGCTCTATGCTGCGTGTCGGGTAATCTGAGCCCCGGGAACGATCCCGTGATCGAGGAAGAGGTGAAGAAGATGGGTGGATTTGGAGCTGCGTTAGCGGAAAAGAACAGGAACGAAGGAATCGGGATTGGCCGCGAGCAGGGCCGCGAGCAGGAACAGCGCGAAAGAATAGAAGTCATGCTCCGAAAAGGATTAAAGCCGGAGGAAGTAGCAAATTACGGAGACTATCCCCTTGCGCTCGTAAAGGAAGTTGAGAATAATATGCTTTCCCTTGCGTAGCCGACTCTCAAAAAACCTCAAATGAAGATGGCTGCCGGAGGGCGAGGAGGCATTTGACGTTCAACGCGGAAGACAGAAAACCGCCCCTCTCCCCAAAGATAATTTCAAAAGATATAAAAGCCGGGAAGAGATCAACAAAGCCGTACCGCAGCCCGGTATATAGCAAGAAGACAGGGAGTGTTTCCCTGCCTTCTTTGACTTATTCCTTTTATCCGAAAGCCCGATTCTCATGGAAGCTTAATCAACCCACTTGAAGCCATTATTACTATTCTCATATCTACCTGTACTTGTATATTTTTCGGGTCTTTCATGCTCTTCAATATACGCTCGTTGACGTTTTCCCGCTTCGGGATCGTTACAGTGAGCGTTAAGCACAATATCAAAGCACTCTTCGCACAAGCCGTCTGTAGCCAGTTCATCAACAAGATGATAACTATTCGAAACATCTTGTGAAACGCTATAAACAGAATACAGCTCGTTGTACATTCCTCTGACGCTCCCCTGCTGAGTCCACAGAAACAGAGTCAATTGCTCATTTTCAAATCTTCTTCACGCTCTCAGAAAGAAAATAGTCATTGAGCTTTCTCAACAGCCCCGCCTTGTCAATAGTCTTCAAAAGATAATCAACGGGCTTTAAGTCAAGCACCTTCATGATGCTGTCCCTGTCGTTCTTCCCTGTCAGAAACATGACGGGCGTGTCTGCGGTATCGGCCTCCGACCTTATCATCTCAAGGACCTTCGGGCCTGAGGTCACAGGCATTTCATAATCAAGCAGTATCAGATCCACATGATTTTTCACAAGATAAGTGATGGCCTGCATCCCGGAATTTGCGACCGCAACCCTGTAGGTATCCTGCAGCCACTCCATTATCATTCCAAGATAGGAGACATCATCATCGACTATCAGGATGTTCTTTCGCTTCTCCTTCTCAAATCTCTCGGACAGGATGTGTTCAACCTCATCAAGGAGCTTTTCCATCTCAAGAGGACGAGCGAAAAAGCCTGATATAAAGCGCTCCGGGATAAAACTCTCCACGGTCTCGTACTCATCCTTTGAGCCTATGACTATGATGTCAATATCGTTTTCCACGCAGTGATCTTTCAGATATACGAGAGCCTGCGCATCCTCATGCACATCCTCATTCGTATAGAGAATAATGAGCACAGCACCAACGCATTTTTCTTCAAGGCTCTTCAGCTTCGGCTCACAAAAAACCGTATCAACCGAAAGCCCCTTCAGCTTCATTTCAAGCCCTCTTACCGAAAAGGTTTCAGAAGCGCTTACAATAAGAATCTTCTTTTCCATAATTCCCCCAAAACAATGAAAGGCTTGTTCAGCGTTCCTTTATGAGCTTTTTGATCTTTTCCCAGTCAAGAGTCGAAAGCGCTGCCCTGATCTCATCAAAGCGCTTTTTGTCATCAGGCAAAAGCCTGTATTCCTTCACGGAATCAAGGACCATCCTTGAAAGAGAAAGATCCATTCCGTCCGCAAATTCAAAGAGCGACTGATAAGCGTCGGAAAGCATGTTTTCCGGTATATCCGGAAGATCTTCATCATCACCGTTCAAGGGGGAGAGCACTTCCTGATAGCTTCTGTAGAGAGACAAAAGCTCCCGGGTATCCGCCTTTATCTTTTCAATGTCTCCCTCATCCCCCGCCTTTTCAAGAAGGGCGGCCTTCTCTGAAAGCTCCGAAGCTCCTATTATCCTCGCAGATGACTTTAAGGCATGGACCTTCACGGTATAGTTTTCAATGTCACCTTCGTCAAAATATCCCTCTATCTCGTCAGCCGAGCCGGGAAGCGCGGAATAAAAGCTTGAAAGGACGGAAAGATAACCGCTCACCGAGCCGCAGTTTGAGACTCCGGCTGAGGCGTCAATCGAAGACGAGTCTCTGAGCCAGCCGGGAAGAGCCATATCTTCTTCGCTCTCATCTTCACCCGGCTCTTCCTCGGGAGCAGTTGGCTTTTGCTTCAACAGCTCTTCCACATATTTTGCCGCCGCCGAATCCTTGTATGAAAGCTCGTTCATGAGATAATCAGGATCTTCATCTATGAGTTCTATCATCTTTTCCGCAGCAAGGGGATCAAACTGCGTCCCGCTGCAGCGCACTATCTCGGCGCGCACCTTTTCCTGCTCCCTCGGCTTTGAGTAGGAACGTGTGGAAGACATGGCATCATAGGAATCCGCGACGCATATTATCCTCGCGGCAAGAGGAATGTCCTCCCCCTTCTTTCCGTCGGGATAGCCCGTCCCATCATATCTTTCATGATGCCATCGCGCTCCTGTCGCAAGAGACGGAAGCTCTGTTATTGTCTTCAGTATCTCATAGCCCTTTACGGTATGCGTCTTGATCTCATTGAACTCTTCATCGGAAAGGCGGGCGGGCTTATTCAATATGGCCTCTGAAACCCCTATCTTTCCTACATCATGAAGGAGTCCCATGGAATAGATCTCCCTTTGCTTTTCTTCGTCCATCCCCATCTTCTTTGCAAGCATCACAGAGTAGCCTGCAACCCTCTCGGAATGACCGTTTGTATAATGATCCTTCGCGTCGACCGCCTTTGAGAGCGAGAGCATTATCTCTTCGGTAAGGTGCTCTATCTTCAAGGTCTTGATCGAGACCTCATTTTGAAGATCCGCCTGAAGACGTGAAAGCTCTATGGTATGCTTCACCCTCTGTTTCAAAACCTCCGGCGAAAAAGGCTTTCTCACAAAGTCCCAGGCTCCTGCCTTTAAGCCTTCTATCTCCGTCTCCCTGTTCTCATCACCGGTCAGAAAGATAACGGGAATGGCACTCGTCCTTTCGTCCTCTTTCAGCCGCTTTAAAGTGGCAAAGCCGTCCTCACCCGGCATCTTCACGTCAAGGAGGATGAGGTCTGTATGGTCTTTTGCAGCACCCTCTGCCCCGCTCTTTCCGTCAGAGAACGCTTCAAACAGGAAGCTTTCAGACAATATATTCTTTGCGGCTTCATGCATGAGCGGCTCGTCATCTATCATCACGATGCGCGGCTTTTGCCCGTAAGAAGACAAGGCGTCATTCTCTTTTTTATCCTCAGTACCTTTTGAAAAGACCACCTTCTCCTTTGGAAGATAACGGATCAAAAAATCATCAAGCTTTCCGGGATCAACGGGCTTTGTGATATAGTCAGAAAACCCTTCCGTGAGATAGTATTCCCTCGCGCCCGAGATCGCGTTTGCGGTAAGCGCTATCACGGGAGAGCCTGCGCTCTTGTTGCCATCCATCTCCTTCATCTTCTTAAAGCACTCAATGCCGTCCATATGAGGCATCCTGTGATCAAGAAAGATAATATCGTAATGCTTTTCCAAAACGCATGAAAGCGCCTCCTGACCGCTCTCAACAGTATCAATTGAGATAGAAGTCTTCTTGAGGAGATTCTTTATGACATCAAGGTTCATCCTCGTGTCATCAACTACAAGTATAGAGGCAGTCGGTGCTTTGAATTTTTCTTTGTATTCCTTTCTTTCATGACTTCTTTCAAGTCTCGACCTTATGTCTCCGACAGGCTCATCCCTGGATATTCCCTGCTTGAGCGTGAATGAAAACGAAGAGCCCTCGCCGTAAACACTCTCTACTGAAAGCTTGCTCTCCATCAAAGTAAGAAGGCTGTTTGTGATATTCAGCCCAAGCCCCGTCCCCTCAATGGTCCGGTTCCTGTTTTCATCCATTCTCTCAAAGGGATTGAAGAGCCTTTCCATATCCTCCTCTTTGATCCCTATGCCGGTGTCCTTCACTTCAAAGTAAAGGTGAACAGGCCTTGCGAAGCAGGCATTTCCGTGGCACTCGCTGCCATCCGAAAAAGCCTCCTTTTCTTTTTGAACCCTCTTTACTATAAGGGTCACTGAGCCTTCATTTGTATATTTCACAGCATTTGTCAGGATGTTTGTTACGATCTGCTTCAGCCTGATCTCATCGCCGTAAAGAACTGACGGAATGGAAGGGTCTATATCGAGTTTGAGCTCAAGCCCCTTGTCAAGAGCCCTCTTCCTGATCACTGTATAGAGGTCGTTGATCACAGACGAAAACTCATATTCAACAGAGATGATTGAAAGCTTCCCTGCTTCTATCTTTGAAAAATCAAGCACATCATTTACAAGCGAAAGAAGGCTGTGCCCGGCTGACATGATATCGTTCGCATAGCCTATGATATTATCCTCATTGCTCTCACGAAGTATCATCTCGTCCATCCCGAGGACTGCGTTTATAGGAGTACGGATCTCATGGGACATGCTTGAGAGAAAGGCGGACTTTGCCTGATTCGAGGCCTCTGCCTTCTTTGCCATCTCAAGAAGCTCACTCGTCATCTTTGTCATGAAAAAGGACATCCTGTCGGAAAGAGGTATCACGCCCTTGTGCTTGCAGCGTAAAAAATCAGGGAGATATTCATATCTGTGCTTGGGCCGCTCCTTCGCTCCCTCCGAAAATCCTATGGCGACATGGGCGCTGTTCAATACCCCGCCGCTCCCGTTTCTGAAATAAAGCTCGCAGAAGCCGTGGATAAGGGCATAGTTTTGGGCAAAAGCCTTGTACTTGTCCCATTCGATATGGGCGTCCTCATGAAGGAAGTTCAGCCTGTTTCCGCACATCACAAGGAAGAGCGCTTCAGGCGAAAACTTTTCCATTTCCTCAAAGGACTGCGCCGCCGATATCAGCACCTCGCTGCTTGAAGCATAGGAAAAGGTGACCCTGTCGCCGTTTTTAACGGATGAACAGAAATATATCTCCCCCTCTTCCCCGAACCTGTAAGGGATGAGGCAGATATCGACCCCGTTCTTGTTCACCATCAGGGGAAATTCGCAGATATTGGTGGAAAAGTATTTGTCGGGCTTTACTCCGAGATATTCTCCGAATATCTCAGTCGCCTTCATCCCGTCTATGGTGCTTATGTAGGCTTCGTGGGTGTCTGCCCTCCTTCCTGCGGCAATCTCCATCTCCCTGCCGATCGCGTGCCAGCCGAGGACATAATTCGACTGGACGAAAAGCTCCTCACCCGAGAAGATCACAGCCACGACCCCGTCAGTGAAGATCTCATTTCCTATCACAAAGTTTTCCCTGCTGGAGATGCTTGTGGAGTCAAATTCCAGCAGATCCTCCATGGAATGCTGAAGGGGCGGTCCCGCATTGGTGGTAGAGGTACCGAAGAAAACTATATCCCCGAGGTCCTCCGCGGACTTTGAGAGGAACATGTCCATATCTATCCCGGTATTGCCGGAAAGTATCAGGACAGCCTTCGCGTCAGGATGAGCCGCAAGGCGCGCTCTCATCCTTTCAATGGCGCCGTCCTCCTCTCCGGGCAGGAAGGGGATGTCGGCTATCTCAAATTCCGCCTTTTCGGAAACAAGGAGGTTCAGCCTGACGCCCTGCCCCTCAAAAGGACTGTCCACGATCGCGAATATCGAAATACCGACGGTCTTGAGTCCATAAATTTCGCATCCCTTCAGCATTGAAAGAAGGGTCTTTATCATAGAGCGCGGAAAGCCCGTCTCATATATCGTAAGAAGCGCGTCCCTGTGCGGAGTCTCTCGAAGGGTCTTCTCAATATCTGCGACTGCCCTTGCTGCCGTGAGCGGCGACTCTACAAGATAATCCTTCTGTAACATATACTTATCCTTTCATAACGGAATCGCCCTTCGATTTTAGCATATTTGAAGGCGGTTTTCATTGCTCGGGTATTGGGTTCTGTCATGATATTCTGCTATAATGTCCGATATATGGAACGGATGGCACGAAAGGATGATGCTGATGTCAAACATTGTCAGTTTCCAAAGGGATACGGTTATCCTGAAGGAGGGAGAGACCAGACCTGAACTTTATAAGATCCTGAAGGGGAAAGCCGAACTCTATGTTGGCGGATACAAGACCCCTACGGAAACGATTCTCGGAATCATCGGGGAACAGGCAATCTTCGGGGAATTCGGACTGCTTCTGCGAAAGCCTTCGATATATACAGTAGTTGCTTTTTCCGATATCCTTGCGCTTCGGATCGCGGAGGAGGATTTCGTTGATTTTGTCTCGAACAACAGCAAAAATGTGATCGATATCATGCGCAACATGGCAAACTTCGTCTATTCGATGAAATACCAGCTGGATCAGCTTTTGGATGAGATCGAACGGGAACAGAAAAACGCCGGCAGCCGGGAACTTATCAGAACCAATATCCGAAACGCGAAGCAGATGATGCGCCAATACGCGATGATGGCAGGCTTTAATGGGACGCCGGCCTGACCGGAAGATCTGCCCATGATATCATTCCTTTTGGCAAAGCCTGCTTTCATAACGCAGCTTCTATCGCTTCCAAAAACTCATCATATTGCTCAAATGCAGGCAGATCCGGATTGTCCCTTTTGATCGCATCTGTCGAGCGGAAAAGGAAGCCCTTCTTTGATGCCCTTATCATCTCAAGATCATTGAAGGAATCACCTGCTGCAATGGTCTCAAAGCCTATAGACTGAAGCGCCTTCACGGTCGTAAGCTTTGACTTCTCGCATCTCATCTTAAAGCCCGTGATCTCCCCGCTTTCTGAAACTTCAAGGGTATTACAGAATATCGTCGGCCAGCCGAGTTTTTTCATGAGAGGACCCGCGAACTGTTCAAAGGTATCTGAAAGGATCAGGACCTGCGTCTTCTCCCGGAGGCTGTCGAGAAATTCCTTCGCCCCGGGAAGCGGCTCTATTCGGGAAATTGTATCCTGTATCTTCTGAAGAGTGAGGCCGTGCTCCTTCAGGATATTGATCCTGAAATTCATAAGCTTCCCGTAGTCGGGCTCATCTCTAGTGGTCCTTGAAAGCTCCGGGATCCCGGACTCCTTCGAAAAAGCTATCCATATCTCAGGCACCAGCACTCCTTCAAGGTCAAGACATACTATGTTCATTTTTCGCTCTCCTTTTTCAGCATTGCGGATATTATCTCTGCGGAGCGTTCCGCAAAACGTATCCTGTTGATCTTTTCCATCGCGTCCTGAAACGCTGCTTCGGCCCGCCTTTTTTCAAGCTCTTCCTCGGCCTTTTTCCTCTCCCTGTATTCTATATCCTTCTTTATCGCCTTTGTACGCTGAGCCTGTTTTTCCTTGACCTCCCTTGCCGCAGAGGCATCACCGATTATCCTTCCACCCTCTCTTGCTACTTTATTGGTCTTCGGCGGGTCCTTCTTTATCACGCTTTCACTTGAGGAAGGTCTCTTGTAATAAGGTTCTCCTCCAACAGACCTTATCCTCTCATCCTTGAAGATATCCATCAGAAAATCATAAGCATCTCTGATGTCATAATACTGCCAGGCCGTTTTTTTTGACGGATTCTCATCAGGGTGATATAGCTTCAAAAGCTCCTTGTATGCGCCCTTTACATCATCTCTTGTCGCCTCTCCCCTGATCCCGAGGAGGAGGAGCGCATCCTTTACCGTTTCAAATTTCATATTCAGAAAAAATAAATAGTAAGTACCAGCACATCCCGCCTCTCATTGTAATAGATGTATGAAAGGCCTTCACAATAGCGTCCAAGGTTGCCCTTCCTCACAAAGAAATCAACCGCCTGATAATAGAGGGTCGGAGTTTTGAATTTCACGGAACACTGCGAGTCACCGCTTCTATATGAATTTGAAAAGGCCCGCCCTATCGACGCCTTGTCGAGTGACTCAAAGAAAAGGCCCATCTTGTTGTAATAATTATTCTCAGTCGCAGTGCAGTTCGGGATCGGAATATCCATATCAATAATATGAGTCTTTTCCATCTCCTCCGTCGTCACATTGAGATAGGCGTAGTTCACCGTCTTTTTCTCAGCGCTCTTGTCAAGAAATCTGCTGTTTCCCCAGGTGGCATCAAAAAAATACCACTCATTGTCAAGCATTATCAGATTCCAGGCGTGGGGCTCCCCCTGCGCTGTGCCGCGGAGGATCACGTTTTTGATCCCAAGCTCGTCAAAGAGCACTCCCGCCGCGTCAGCATAGCCCTGGCAGACAGACTTCCCGTTCAGGAATACCGAGAGGATATTCTGGCTGTCGGGCGCGTTCTCGTCATAATCCACCTTTGAGACCAGATTTTCATAAACATAGAGAGATTTGTAAAAATCGGGCGAATCCTTCGATATCCCGGAAAGCCACTCCTTCTTTGCCTTCTCAACAAGCGCCTCTTTCTCTTCCTTTTCTTTTTTCGTCATCGTAAGATCAGGAGAAAAAAGCATATTGGGAGATTCCCCGTCATTTATGCTGCTGTAGTTGTAGCCGCTGACCCAAAACAGCCCTCCGTAGTCCGCAAAGACAGCATAGAATATTTTTTCAAGGACATCGGGAGCAACGGTCTTTATAACAACATCCTTCTTGAAATTCAAAAACGAATCGAGCATTATGTCATAAAGCTTTTTTTCTTCAATTGAAAGACAGCTGTAAGCATACTTTTCCTTCGAAATACTCTCCACATCCTTCTGGTGCCCGAGGAAAAGTGAAAGGTGCGAGGAGCATCCCGACAGCAGGAGCATAGCTGAAAAAAGGACAGGAAGAAGGAGCGCTCTTGTGTTTTTTTTGACTGTTTTTCTTTCCATCTACATAATGAAAAACGGAACGGCTTTCACCGTTCCGCTCTTAAGTTCAGATCCAGTTTATGAACAGACTTCTCGCAAGGCAAAAGCGGTCAGGAGATAACGCTTACGTTCACAGCCTGTGGTCCTCTCTCGCTCTGACTTACTTCGTACTGAACCTTGGCTCCGTCAGAAAGAGTCTTGAAACCATCTGCAACGATCCCGCTGAAATGTACGAAGATATCATTTCCCTCTTCATCTGATATGAATCCGTAACCCTTCTGGCTGCTGAACCACTTAACTGTACCTGTCTTCATTTTTTGTATCCTCCAAATCTAGCCCCCAGATCAATAATTGCGCGGGGCTTCACAACAAACCTAAAATTATCATAAAGACCCACAGATTTCAACCAAAAATTTGCTTTCGCTAACCTTATATGAGCCGGTCAGACAAAGGATGAAAACATCTTTTCAACTGCATTGTCCCATGCTTTTTCAGTTTCAGCCCCGGAAAAGGGATCCTTCAAAAACGCGCCGCTCATTATCGTAAGCTCATTATCTTTGAATGATAATGTAAGTGACAGGCTCTCTCCGTCTGAAATACCATAATCTCCTGCCTTCTCCTTTGGCGCTGAAAGGACGAATTTCATGAACTCCGGAAGAGTCTTTCCCTTCACGCATTCATAGGCTATCTTTTTCACTGAGGAGTACGGACAGTACTCTATCTCCTCCCCTTCATCAGAAATACGGCCCTCGATCACAGTCGAAGGGCCGTTTTTTATGGTAATCCTGTTTACCTTGAATTCATCAAAGAAGGTTCCGGAAAAGAGCTCCGTCATGAACTGGGGAACCTTTGTCAAAGAAAAAACCTTCATGCCTCTTTGCTCTTTGCGACCCTTTGCGTCTCTCTCATGAGTATCTTCGGTCCGCCCTTCTTCCTCACATAGTCTTCGGTGATGATGACGGTGCCTATATTGTCATCCTTCGGGATCTCATACATGATATCGAGCATCAGGTCCTCTATGATGGAGCGAAGTGCTCTCGCCCCAAGTTCCCGCTTCTTTGCTTCCTCGGATATCGCCTTGAGCGCCCCCTCTTCAAATTCGAGCTTTACTTCGTCATATTCAAGCAGTTTTTGATATTGCTTTACAATGGCATTCTTCGGCTCCGCGAGGATCTTTACGAGCATATCCACGGTCAGGCTCTGAAGCGCGAAGATAATGGGAAGACGGCCTATAAACTCGGGTATCATACCGAATTTCCGAAGATCCTCAACCGTCACCTTTTCAAGGATGTTCTCGTCCTTGTCATACTTGTCCTTTAGATCGGACACAAAGCCCATGGCGGAGGACTTGTTGAGGCGTTCCTTTATGATGTCCGAAAGATCAGGGAAGGCACCTCCGCAGATGAAGAGGATGTTCCTCGTATCCACGAGAGTCATGGGAACCATGGCATTCTTTGAAGATGCACCAACGGGAACCTCTATGACAGAGCCCTCAAGAAGCTTCAACATCCCCTGCTGCACTGCCTCTCCGCTCACATCACGCTGATTCGCGTTCCTCTTTTTCGCAAGCTTGTCTATCTCGTCTATGAAGATAATGCCGTGCTCTGCAAGCTCCACATCATTCCCTGCCGCAGCAAGAAGCTTTGAAACTACAGATTCTATATCGTCACCGATATAGCCTGCCTCGGTAAGGCTGGTGGCGTCCGTGATCGCCAGCGGAACGTTCAAAAGCTTTGCGAGAGTCCGCACGAGATATGTCTTTCCGGAGCCTGTGGGACCGATCATCAGCATATTGGATTTCTCGATCTCAACTCCGTCATCAATGACTGTGTTTTCGTTCTTCTTTCCCTTCTGCTCTTCCTCGGCCTTCTTCCTCTGCTCTTCTGAAAAGACTCTCTTGTAATGATTGTAGACAGCGACGGACATCACTTTTTTCGCGTGATCCTGACCCACGACATAATCGTCAAGCTTTGCCTTGATCTCATGGGGAGGGATCATGTTCCTGATGTCTATCTCGGGCGGTACCTCTTCTCCCTCAACCTTTTCCTTCTTCTTTTTCAGCTTCTGCGACTCGGGCACACCGAATGAACCCATGAGGTCCTTCAGGTTCATGAAAGAGACCTGGGGAAGGTTTGAAAGATCGAGGTTCCCGCCTGTATTGTCTCCGCCGAAAGGAAGATTTTTGATGGAATCAAAGGTTTTTTGCATACAGTCCGAGCAGATCGAAAGGTTCCCGGGAAGATGTATCATCTTTCCCGCCTGTGATTCGGGACGTCTGCACATATAGCAGACCTCTTCCCTTTCATCCTTCTTCTCGTCGGGATTTATGTCCTTTGCGTTCTCATCAATGGTGTCTGGGGTGTTCTTGTTTTCTTCTGACATTCAAATATCCTTAAATTCTAAGCGCGTTCAACTGAAATCATTTTCCGTCACCTTGATCGGGGTGAGGTGCCATATGTCATCCACATATTCCTGGATGGTCCTGTCGGATGAGAACTTGCCTACAGAGGCGATGTTCGTTATCGCCATCCTTGCCCATTCATTCCTGTCGCGGTAGGTCTCCTCCAGCTTCCTGTGGGCCTCGTCATAGCTCTTGAAATCGGCGAGATTGAAATATGTGTCCGCGTACTGTGAAGACTCGGTATTCAGGAGCGAATTGTAGATGTCCCTGAAGAGCTCCGTGTTCTCCGCGGAATAGAAGCCGTTCACGAGCTGGTTCAGTACCTTCTTCACATCCACGTCCGAGTTGTAGATCGTCATTGGATCATAATCCCTCTTCTTCTCGTGCTCTATTATCTGATCGGAGGAAAGACCGAAGATAAAGGCATTCTCCCTGCCCATCTCCTCGACCATCTCAACCGTAGCACCGTCCATGGTCCCGATAGTAATGGCGCCGTTTAACATGAACTTCATGCAGCCGGTTCCCGATGCCTCCTTTGAAGCGGTCGAGATCTGCTCCGAAACATCGGCTGCCGCGAAGATTATCTCTGCGTTTGAAACGCGGTAATCCTCGATGAATACGACCTTGAGCTTGTTGTTTATGGACTTGTCGTTGTTGATGACTGCGCCCACATTGTTTATGAGCTTGATCGTAAGCTTCGCGATCCTATAGCCCGCCGCCGCCTTCGCGCCGAAGATGAAGGTCCTCGGAACAAAAGGCATATCCGGATTTTCCTTGATCTGGTTGTAGAGGTACATCACATGAAGGATGTTGAGGAGCTGCCTCTTGTATTCATGGAGCCTCTTCACCTGGACATCAAAGATGGAATCGGGGCTTACCTGGATGCCGTTGTGCTCGGAGATATATTTCACAAGGCGTACCTTGTTCTGGTACTTGATGTTCAAAAATTCCTTCTGGCACTGGGGATCATCCGCAAACGGCAATAGCTTCTTCATCTGCGAAAGGTCCGTGATCCAGCCGTCGCCTATCTTTGAAGTGATCCAGTCTGAAAGGAGGGGATTCGCGTGAAGGAGGAATCTCCTCTGCGTGATCCCGTTCGTCTTGTTATTGAACTTCTTCGGATACATATCGTAGAAGTCCTTCAGCGAGTGGTTTTTCAATATCTCGGTATGAAGCCTTGCGACACCGTTTACTGAGAAGCCTGCGCAGATAGCCATATTCGCCATCTTCACCTGTCCGTCATGGATGATGGACATGCGGTCTACCTTGCCCTGGTCATTGAATTTCCTGAGGATATCAAGGCAGAAACGCCTGTTGATCTCCTCGACTATGTTGTAGATACGGGGAAGGAGCCTTGCAAAGAGGTCTACCGGCCACTTTTCAAGAGCCTCGCTCATTATCGTATGGTTCGTATAGGCGGTGCACCTTGTCACGATATCCCATGCGTCGTCCCAGCCGAGTCCCTCCTCGTCCATGAGTATCCTCATGAGCTCGGGAACCGTAAGCGTGGGATGCGTATCGTTCATCTGGAATACGACCTTGTCGGGAAGCTCCTTGATATCGTTGTGATGCTTCTTGAAGCGGTCGAGCGCCCTGTGGAGGGAGGCTGAAACAAAGAAATACTGCTGTTTCAGACGAAGCTCCTTGCCTGACTCGTGGGAGTCATTGGGATAAAGGACATCACAGAGTGTCCTTGCGAGATTCTCATCCTCGACAGCCTTGGCGTAATCACCCCTGTCAAAGGACTCAAGGGAGAACGCCTGCTTCGGCTCAGCGTCCCAGATCATAAGGGAATTGACCACATGGTTCTTGTAGCCCGCTATGGGGATATCATAGGGGACAGCCATTACGGAATTGTAACCCTCCTGGATGAACTTCGTGTTCCCGTCAGGCTGGGACTCCGCGCGGACATAGCCGCCGAACTTGATCTCATAGGAATACTCCGGCCTCTTCAGCTCGAAAGGATAGCCGTTCTTGAGCCAGTCATCCGGAGCCTCCTTCTGATAGCCGTCCCTGATCTTCTGGCGGAACATTCCGTAATGATACCTGATACCGCAGCCGTATGCAGCGTAGCCGAGGGTTGAGAGGGAATCAAGGAAGCAGGCCGCAAGACGCCCCAGGCCGCCGTTTCCAAGGGCGGGATCCGGCTCCTGGTCCTCTATGAGGTTCAGGTCGACATTGAGCTCCTCCAGAACCTCCTTTACCATCTTGTAGGCGGAAAGGCTGATGAGGTTGTTGCCGAGAGCCCTTCCGATCAGGAACTCCATCGACATATAATAAACTATCTTCGGGTCGTCCCTGTCCATGACATCCTGGGTCGCAATCCAGTTGTCGATCAGGATATCCTTGACCGCGAGGGAAACAGCCTGATATACCTCAAAGCTTGAAGCTTCCTCGAATTCCTTTCTGTAGATCCGCTTCACATTATCCTTGATCTCTTCCTTGAAAGCCTCCTTTGAGTCCTCTCTCTCCGGAGCCATTATCATCCTGCGGGAACTGATGACGTTGCTCCATGTTTTGTCCTTCTTGACGTGAGTAGCAGGATTCATCGATTGCATATTCTCCTCCGAAATCTCTTTTTCCTTGTCTCCCATCAGTTTTCCAAGCATTTTTTTCACCCGTTTCTCGTGACTGAAAGAGTCACTGCCTCTCCGTTGATATTCCAATCTTTTTTGTATCCGCTGTCCGAAGCCCCTTCACTGATCTCAGTGGCAAGGACCTCTTTCTTGAGATCTTCATCAAATTCTTCTATCACGCTCTTTATCTTTTGCGTGCCGTCAAAGGAAAGCGTGATCCTGTCCATGACATCAAAGTCCGCTTCCTTTCGCATGGTCTGTATCTTTGAGACAAGCTCCCTGAAAAAGCCCTCGTTGATGAGCTCATCGGTAAGCTCTGTATCAAGGGCGCATGTGACGCCGGAATCTCCTGCTGCCGCAAAGCCCTCCTTGCTCTCCATCGAGATAAGCAGATCATCCTTTGAAAGCACGACAGACGGGTCTATATCAGGGAAACATAGTTCACCCTTCTCCTCAAGCTCCTCGTAGGCTTTGTTCCCGTCAAGGTTCTTTAACGCCCCCTGTATCTTTCCGAGGAACTTCCCGAACTTCGGTCCCACGGTCTTGAGCTGGGGCTTCAGGACATATGAGGTATAATCACTGATATTGTCCGTGAAGACGACTTCCTTGATATTGAGCTCTTCCCGGATGATCTCTTTATAATACTCGCCCGGTTCATGAGGCGCGCGGACGAACATCCTTGAAAGCGGCTGGCGGTTCTTGATGTTCGCGCTGTTCCTTGCGGCGCGGCCCGTGGTCACGACCTTCAGGAGAAGCCCCATCTCTTCCTCAAGAGAAAGGTCGATCATCTCCTCATCACAGGAAGGATAATCGCAGAGATGGACCGACTCGGGCGCGTCCTTATCGACATTTCGAACGATATTTTGATATATCTCCTCAGCCATGAAGGGAATGAGGGGCGCTGATGCCTTTGCTATCGTGACAAGGCATTCATACAAGGTCATATAGGCATTGATCTTGTCCTGCTCCATTCCCTTTGCCCAGAAGCGCGCGCGGCAGCGGCGGACATACCAGTTTGAAAGATCGTCAACGAAGGAGAGTAATGCTCTTGCTGTCTCCGGTATCTTGTAGGCCTCCATATCGCTGTCTGCTTCTTTGACTGTGGAGTTGAGACGGGAGAGTATCCATCTGTCCATTACAGTGAGGCTGCTCTTGTCCATCTTGTATTTCGTGGCATCAAAATCATCGATGTTCGCATAAAGGACAAAGAAAGCATAGGTGTTCCAGAGCGTTCCGAGGAACTTCCTCTGCCCCTCCTCCACTGCCTTCCCGTGGAATTTGTTGGGAAGCCAGGGTGCGGAATTGATGTAGAAATACCACCTGATGGCGTCGGCCCCGTATTTGTCGAGAGCCTCAAAGGGATCGACGGCGTTGCCCTTGGACTTTGACATCTTCTGTCCGTTCTCGTCCTGGACATGGCCGAGGACTATGACATTTTCATAAGGCGCCTTCTTGAAAAGGATCGTGGACTCCGCCATGAGACTGTAGAACCAGCCTCTGGTCTGATCAACCGCCTCTGAGATAAATGCCGCCGGGAACTGCTCCTTGAACTTTTCCTCATTCTCAAAAGGATAATGATGCTGTGCAAACGGCATAGCACCGGAATCAAACCAGCAGTCTATGACCTCGGGAACACGGTGCATTTCTTTCCCGCACTTTGGACAGGTATAGGTGATCGCATCAATATAAGGACGGTGAAGCTCAGTCTTCGCGTCTTCAGCATTTCCGGTCTTTTCAGCAAGCTCGGCCCTTGAGCCGATCGGCTCCTGATAATGGCATTCACTGCATTCCCAGATATTAAGGGGCGTTCCCCAATAACGGTCCCTTGAGATGCCCCAGTCCTGTACATTTGAAAGCCAGTCCCCGAAGCGTCCCTTTCCTATCGAGGGCGGGATCCAATTTACCGTGTCATTATTTTTGAGAAGGTCATCCCTGACCTCTGTCATCTTTATGAACCATGAGGAGCGGGCATAATAGATGAGCGGCGTGTCGCATCTCCAGCAATGAGGATAATCATGCGTAAACTGCGGTGCCGAGAAAAGCAGCTTCCTTTCGGAAAGATCCTTAAGGACCATAGGATCTGCCTTCTTTACAAACACTCCCGCAAAGGGCGTCTCCTCCGTCATATTTCCGGCGCCGTCCACGAACTGTACGAGGGGAAGATCATATTTCCTTCCGACCCTCGCATCATCCTCACCGAAGGCGGGAGCGATATGAACTATACCGGTACCATCCTCCATAGTGACATAGTCGTCGCATGTTATGAAATGAGCCTTCTTCCCCTGCCTCTTCGCTTCCTCTCCGGTGCAGGCAAAAAGCGGCTCGTACTCTCTTTTTTCAAGCTCCGACCCTTTCATTTCGGAAAGGATCTCGTAGGCCTTGCCGTCAGCATTTGCGGGGAAGGCATTATCACCCTCGAGAAGCCCGGAAAGGACCTTGTCGGCAAGCGCTTTTGCAAGATAATAAATATTCCCGTCTACGGCCTTTACCTTCAGGTAATCATCAGTAGGATTCACGCAGAGCGCTACATTCGAAGGCAGCGTCCAGGGTGTGGTCGTCCATGCAAGGAAATAAGCATCTTCTCCTATACACCTGAAGCGGACTATCGCTGAGCGCTCCTTAACGGTCTTGTAGCCCTGCGCCACCTCCTGCGAGGAAAGCGGGGTCCCGCAGCGGGGACAATAGGGCACAACCTTGAAGCCCTTGTATAGAAGTCCCTTGTTCCAGATCTCCTTTAATGCCCACCACTCCGACTCTATGAAATCATTGTCATAGGTGATATAGGGATCCTTCATATCCGCCCAGAAACCAACCTGCCCCGAGAAATCCTCCCAGAGACCTTTGTATTTCCAGACTGACTCACGGCACTGCTCTATGAAGGGCTCCATGCCGTATTCTTCTATCTGCTTCTTTCCGTCAAGACCGAGCTTTTTCTCAACCTCTATCTCAACAGGAAGGCCATGGGTATCCCAGCCTGCCTTTCTCGGAACGAAATATCCCTTCATCGTACGATAGCGGGGGATCATGTCCTTTATCACCCGCGTTAAGACATGCCCTATATGAGGCTTTCCGTTTGCTGTAGGAGGACCGTCATAGAAGGTATAAGTGGGGCAGCCCTCACGGATCTTCATTGACTTTTCAAATATCCGGTTTTCGTCCCAGAATTTTTCGACTTCTTTTTCACGGCCCGCAAAATCAAGGCTGGTATCGACTTTTTCGTACATTTCAAACCTTTCAGTTAAGAGTATTTATCAGATCTCCATAGCCCGAATCACGAACGAACCTCAGGTATTCCTGAAGGAGGGTGGCCGGGTCTGAGTTCCTGATACTGTGCAATGCTGCTGAATTCATCAATATATTGATGGAAATGATGAACATAAGTATTGAAGCAGCGGCAAGTATGATGCCTGTTATGGCAACTCCTTTCTTTTCGGGAACAAAGGACACAAGGTAGATGATCCCGAATATGAGAGACAGTGCCGAAAGCACGGGGCTTAATGGAGTACAAAAGAGCGATATCGAAAGAATGCCAAGCACCAGGGACGTTATAGCAAAGCCGTTTCCCCTTTTCTTCACCGGAACTCTGTTTTGATTTCCGTTCCCATCCATCAACGCATTCCTTCTATCAATCTCATGTTTCTTTCTATCGTTGCCCGATACACTCCCGCGAATATCAGGTAGAGGACAAAGACAGAAAGATAAGCCACCGCGATCCAGAATGCCGCAGCAGCCACTCTGTTCCCGTCAAAGAGCCTGTTGTGGACAAGGACAAACACTACTGCAGCCACTGAACTTATTATGCCTCCCCAAAGCGTACAGGAAAGGGGAAAAGCCGCGACCGAAAGGATGAGCGCTATGAACGAAAAGAGTCTGTCCTTTGTATCTCTTTCCATCAGCCAAAATCTCCTGCCTTTTCCACACACATACTGCAATAAAATAGCACAAGAGGGATATGGTTTCAACACTTGCGCTCTCTCAGAAGCATTTTCTGTGATAAAAAAACCCCTTTCATCCTTTGAAAAAAGATGAAAGGGGTTAGAAATTATTATTGTTTTCAGAAGGCTCCCGAAAGCGGATGTTTCTTTGTGAGCTCATCAACGATGGCGCGGGCCTTTTCGATGCCGTTTTCATGTTCCTTGACGACAGCGGCTATAGCCTCCGCCACCTTGTCAAAGTCCTCTTCATCGAGACCTCTCGTGGTAGCCGCCGGGGTTCCGAGACGTATGCCGGATGTAACGAAGGGCTTCTGCGGATCGTTTGGAACCGTGTTCTTGTTTGCTGTAATATGAGCCTGATCAAGCCACGCTTCCACCTCTTTCCCTGTAAGTGCGTCCGGAACGAGGTTCATAAGGAGAAGGTGATTGTCCGTTCCGCCGGAGACCAGTGAAACGCCTCGTGCCAGCAGTCCCTTTGCAAGTGCAGCCGCATTCTTTACGATATTTAGCGCATAAGTCTTGAATTCAGGAGAAAGAGCCTCCTTGAAGCATACGGCCTTTGCAGCTATGACATGCATCAGCGGTCCGCCCTGGATACCGGGGAAGATAGCCTTGTTGAGCTTGAACTGATCGGCAGCCTCCTGCGTCGCGAGGATAAGTCCACCTCTGGGTCCTCTCAGAGTCTTGTGAGTCGTTGATGTCACTATCTGGGCGTAGGGAACGGGTGACTCATGAACCCCTCCTGCTACAAGCCCTGCGATGTGCGCCATATCAACCATCAATACCGCGCCGACAGAGTCTGCTATCTCACGGAAGCGCTTGAAATCGATCTTTCTCGCATAGGCGCTTGCGCCCGCTATTATCATTTTGGGCGAGCATTCCTTTGCGATCCGCTCCACCTCATCATAATCGATAAAGCCGTCAGCATTCACTCCGTAAGGAACTATCTTGAAATAGGTTCCGGAGAAATTCACTGGGCTTCCATGTGTAAGATGCCCGCCGTGATCAAGAGACATGCCCATGATGGTATCTCCGGGCTTGCATACCGCAAACTCCACAGCCATATTGGCCTGGGCGCCGGAGTGAGGCTGAACGTTTGCGTACTCAGCACCAAAAAGCTCCTTTGCGCGCTCCCTCGCAAGCTCCTCAACAACATCCACGCACTCGCAGCCGCCGTAATAACGATGACCGGGATAGCCCTCAGCGTACTTGTTCGTAAGGACCGAGCCCATGGCACTCATCACAGCGGGGCTCACCCAATTTTCGGAGGCGATGAGCTCGATGTGGTCAGCCTGACGGTTGAACTCGTCACATATCGCCTGGGCGACTTCGGGGTCTTCTTTCCTGATATCGTCTATAGTGTACATCTCATCCTCCTGAACAATGCAAAATCAAACGACTGCGCCTTCGGAATTCTTTTCTATCTTTTTCGCGGGTGCCTTTTTCTTGTCAAGCCCGCTCTTTCCCTTGAAATGCACCTTCATAAGGAACCAGAGCTCCGTAGCGATGCAGATCGAGGAATAGGTACCGCAGATCACGCCGATAAGAAGCGGAAGCGCGAACTCCTTGACTGAAGTCACACCGAGGATCAGAAGCATGAGTACCGTGATAGCCGTCGTGACCGAGGTCGAGATCGATCTTGTAAGGGTCTGGCTTATGGACTCGTTTGAAAGACGCGCAAGCTCTTCCCTGCTCTGATTCTTGATCTTCGGATAATTCTCGCGCAATCTGTCAAAGATAACGATGGTGTCGTTGATCGAATATCCGATAACGGTAAGGACGCAGGCGATAAACGCAGCACCGACCGAGATCCTTGAAAGCGCATATACCGCAAAGATAACGAGCACATCATGTCCGAGGGCGATGATCGCGGATGAAGCGAACCTCACATCCCTGAACCTGATCCAGATGTAGATGAGCATCAGGACCACCGCAACGATAACTGCTATGATCGAGGTCCTTCTCATCTCGCCTGAGATCATGGAGCTGATGTTTTCCGATGAGATATCCTCACCATCTACTCCGAAGTTCTCATAGAGCGCTTCATCAAGTGCCTGTCTTTCTTCAATGCTGAGAGTTCTCGTCTTTATGATGACGGCATTTCCGTTATTTACCTTCTGTGTCTGGATGTTGTTGTCGCCGGTGATATTTGAAACCACGGGGATGACCTTCGACTCTATCTCTTCTATCGAAAAGTCCTGACCGAAATCAACGGTTGTCGAGGTTCCGCCTTGGAACTCAAGGCTGTAATTAAGTGCCTTGCCTGACCTCGCGCCATTGACTGCCATACCGATAAGTCCGGCACCTATCACTGCGATAGATATAAAGAAGAAGAGCCATCTCTTTCCGATGAAGTCCCTCGTATGCACTTCCTTTGCCTTTCCATAGAGGGACGGCTTTTCCGCGCCCATGGAGAGGAAGGTCCTCATCAGAAGCCTTGTGATAAAGAGTGCCGTGAACATCGAAAGCACAACACCGAGAGCAAGGGTTACTGCGAAGCCCTTTACGGTTCCGGTTCCCATTATGCCAAGGACAGCAGCCGCGATAAGGGTTGTCACGTTTCCGTCGATGATCGCCGAAAGCGCCCTGTGGAAGCCACTTCCTACCGAATGCCAGATGTTCTTTCCGTCCCTGATCTCCTCACGGATACGGGCGAAGACGATGACATTCGCATCGACCGCCATACCGATCGAAAGGATGATACCCGCGATACCGGGAAGGGTGAGCGTGATATTGAAAAGATAAAGTATCGAAACAATGAGCTCTGTGTAAAGTATCAATGCAAGTGAAGCGATAAGACCGGGCAGGCGGTACATTATGATCATGAAGAGGAATACGAGAAGAAGACCGATCCCTGCAGCGATGAGCGAGCTTGATAATGCGCTTGAACCAAGCTGAGCGCCAACGACCTCTGACTGAAGTTCTTCAAGCTCGAGGTCGAGTCCGCCGATCCTGATATAGGATGCGAGAGACTTTGCCTCATCATAATTCTCCATTCCGTTGATGACAGCATTTCCGTCGGCTATCGAAGCCTGAACAGACGGGACGGAAACAAACCTTCCGTCGTAGTAGATACCGATCGAATCCTTGTTGTTCGCGAAGGCTTCCGCAGTTGCGTCGGCAAAGGCCTTTGTACCGGTTTCATTCAAAGAAAGCTGGACAACAGGCTCCTGCGCGTTCGTGGTACGGTCTGTCTCATAGCCGGCAGTCGCACTCTTGACTTCAGATCCTGTAAGGACGATGCCTCCGTCTTTCTCTATCTCCTCAAGGTCCTTCTGAAGCACATAATCCATGGCAGTTGCGTCATAGGAATAATTCTCATTTCCGGAAGAGTCCTTATGCTTTATGAAATAGAGCTTTCCGGGAGTCCCGAGTTCCTCAAGGACCTTGTTTGCGTCCTGCACTCCGGGGATCTCGACCGCTATCCTGTCAAGTCCGACCTGATATACATTTGCCTCGGTAGTCTTTGCTTCTTCCCCAAGGTCGTTCTCGATACGCTGCTGCAGCTTGTAGATCGTATCCGAAATCTGCTCGGGTGTGGGCGTATCTCCTACAACCCCGTAAGTGATGGAAACTCCTCCGGCAAGATCAAGACCTAGTTTCAGGTTCCTGTCCTTGCCGATCCCTGTTGACTTCAGGATCGTAAAAGCGTAATACCCAAGCGACACTATGATCGCGAGGAATATAATGAAAATTACGACCCCTGTGCTCTTCTTCATGCGTTTCATTGTTTTGTACCTTACTCTCCTAAATAATAATTAATATATCAAGACCCGCTCGCGAGTCTTGCGCGCCGGGTTCGGGTGAGCGTCAGCGAATATCTTCCTGACCGAACCCGTGCGCATCATTAAAGACCGCATTTTGCGGCTTTTAACATGATCGCGCACTCAACTCTTTTTCTCTGCAAAACGCAGCCTGTCTCATATGGAAGCGATATGTCGTGGTTCGCGTGATAAGCGTTCGCGGCGCAGCCTCCGGAACAATAATACCTGCAAAAGCAGGAACTGCACTCCTTCTTCGTATAGACGTTGAGTGATCTGAATCTGTCTATGAGCGAAAGCTTCTTTTCCTCTATGCCGTCCCGAACATTTCCGAGGAGAAACTCTTCCTCGCCTGCGAACTGATGGCAGGGATAGAGCGAGCCGTCCGGTGTTACGGAAAGATATTCCGATCCCGCCCCGCAGCCCGAAAGCCGCTTGTACACACAGGGTCCGCCTTCAAGATCTATCATGAAGTGATAGAAATTGAATTCATTTTCCTTTCCTATCCGCTCCTTCATTTCCGCGGCAAGGATGTCATATTCATGCGAAAGCTTTTCTATGTCCTCATCCCTGATCGCATATTCAAGTGTCGGATCGCATACCACGGGCTCCACCGATATCTGTCTGAAGCCTTGATCTGCGAGGAAGAGGACATCCTTTGAAAAATCAAGGTTGAACCTCGTGTAAGTCCCTCTCACATAATATTCTTTTCCGAGGGCCTCCCGGCTGTCAGCAAACTTTTTGATGTTTTTGAATATCGTATCAAAGCTGTTCTGCCCGCCGCGGAAAGGTCTCATCCTATCGTGAACCTCCGGACGGCCGTCAAGCGAGAGGACGACATTATCCATCTCTCTATTGCAAAATTCGATGACCTCGTCTGTGACAAGGACTCCGTTCGTCGTCAGCGTGAAGCGGAAATGCTTGTCCTTTTTTTCTTCAAGACTTCGCCCGTAATGCACCAGTTCCTTCACACCCCCCCAGTTCATGAGAGGCTCTCCGCCAAAGAAGTCGATCTCAATATTCTTCCTTGACCCCGAGTTTTCGCATACAAAGTCGAGGGCCTTTTTCCCGGTCTCAAGATCCATGAGACCTCTCGCCCCGTGGTATTCGCCCTGGCCTGCAAAGCAATAGCGGCAGTTCAAGTTGCAGTCGTGAGCCACATGAAGACAGAGCGCCTTCACTACAGTCGGATGATGAACGAAGGAATCAACTGCGCCCTTGTAGGTGTCCTCTGTGAAGAGAGCCTTTTCTTCATATAATGAAAAGAGCTCGCTGTAGGCTTCCTCTATATCTTCTTTCCCAAGAGCTCCGTTTTCAGACTCAACTTCAACAAGGATATCCTTTGGGATATCCTTTTCCATATGAAAGGAGCTGTCTTCCTCTGCCTTTTTCTTAAGGACCAAAGCCAGAGAGAAGGCTGCCTCATCGACCACATGCACAGCACCGGAGTTTTCATCAAGGATAATATTGTACCCCGAGTTTTTGAACGCGTGGATCATTTTTACTTAGATCAGCTTTTCAGTTCTTCTTTGAAAGCTTTTCGCAGGACTGATTTCCTACAGTGCAGGAGGTCTTGCAAGCGCTCTGGCAGGAGGTTCTGCACTCTCCGCAGCCGCCGTTTTCAACGCTCTTTGTAAGATTTCTCGTGTTAAGTGTCTTTACGTGCTTCATGATTTTTGCTCCTTTTCTTACATACAATGGCAAACAGCGGCAATTATACCACTTTCGCACTGTCTACGCAAAGGTCAATTGCTTTGTATGCCATATAGTAATCCTTAAGCACCGTTTCATCACCCAGGGCCTTTAAAAACTTGTCCTTGTCCGTATAGCCATAGGCTGACATATAGTTTGAAATATAATCAGAATACCCTGCCTCATCAAGTGAAAGTCCTTCCTTGCTGCTGATCGCAAGAAACGCATATTCCATCTTATCATCATTTGAAAAGTCGCCGTTAAATTTTGCGTTATTTATGACAGCATCTATCACCGCCATCCTCTTCAAGGTATCTTTGTTTTTTGCGGCATAGGACTTGTATTCATTTTTTACATAATCCTTGAATTCAGAGGCCTTCTCAAGATTGAAATTCTCCTTAACAAAAGCATCTGAGACGTTGTCCATTGTCGCCTTAGAGCATATGTAATTGATCTTGAAGCGGAAGATCACGTCCTTTCCGGCAAGGTCTTTGGAACCATAGTTTTCCGGGAAGGTGACGGGGCAATCCTTTGTATCGCCGACCTTCGCCCCGACAAGCCCTGATGTGAAGCCGGGGATATAACCGGAGCCACGTGCGGCATCTGAATTGTTTTTCACATCTATGAATACATTCTCCGCTGTACCGCTGGAAAAGGCGACGCCGTCGAGAAGTCCCTGGTAATTCACGTTTACGATAGAATCCTCTTTGACTGTATCCTGTGTTTCATCCTTTAAAAACGCTGCCGCACCCGTAAGGATATTTTCACTCGCAAAATCCGAAAGTTCTTCGTCAGTCACGCTGCTCTCGTCGGGAACCCGGACGCTGAGCCCCTTGTACTCTCCGAGTGTCACCAAAGAAAGCGCCTCTTCCACGCCATCGCTTTTGTAAGCGCCGCTGCTCCCGCTTTGTGCCGCTTCGCCGGAAGAAGCCTGAGAATTTTCCGATGTATTGTTTCCACTGCTCTCTCCGCCGCAGCCCGAGAATATCATCGCGGGGATCGTGAGCGAAACGAGAAGCGCTATTAGCTTTTTATTATTTTTCATATCAGATCTCTCCTGTCCTTTTGAAAGGTTTCAAAAGGCGAACGGTGAGGATTTTAACACAAAGGTTATTCAAGATAAAGACCTTTCGTTGCTTTTTGATCTTTATAATGATAGAATCAAAACCCGTTGCAGGATTGTTTTTTGTTAAGGAGTGATAATATGCCGGCATGGGCAATAGTTCTCATAATAATAGCAGCTGCGATGGTTGCAGCCATCATCATACTCTACCGTCTCGGAAAAAAAGCTGAAAAAAGAAAGGCTGAACAGGACGAGCTCGTCAGACAGACCGCCCAATCCGTTTCGCTTCTGGTCATAGACAAGAAAAAGATGCATCTGAAAGACTCCGGACTTCCCCCGCAGGCCATAGCCCAGGCGGGCCGTCTCGCAAGAGCAGCAAAGCTGCCGATCGTAAAGGCAAAGGTCGGTCCGAAGATAATGTCTTTTATCTGCGACCCGCAGATCTTTGACAACGTTCCTGTCAAAAAAGAAGTAAAGGCCATGGTCTCCGGACTTTATATCACGCAGGTCAAGGGGCTTCACGGAAAGGCTGAGCCTCCCAAAAAGAAAAAAGGTCTTCGCGCATGGATCCAGAAGAAGCTTAACAGCTGAAAACAAAAAAGAAGGGGCGTCCGTATTTCACGGACGCCCCTTTTTGTAATTTTTTCATTCGGTCTCTACACCATTCTTCCAGTTGTCCATCTTTTCAAGTACTCTGTCGTAGGTCTTCTGGGAGATATCCGGAAGCGTCTTGCCCCAGGCCTTTGTAGCCTGCTCAAAGCCCTTCTTAAAGGCGCCTATGAGCTCATCGGCCTTCTTTTCATCTCCACCGGAAAGAGCCTTCGCAAAATCGACTATCCTGTCAGAGGTTTTCTCTACGCCCCAGTAGCCGTCCTCCGCTATATCCTTCTGCGCCTGTGCCTTTGTCTCAGCGTCTACCGTGAAATTTCCGGATGCCAGGAACTTCCACATGTCATCACCGCTTGCCATCGAAAAAGCCTTGCCCTGTCCGGATATGGTCTTGTTTACGATATCCATGAGTGACTTGACCTGTGCCTCGGAATCAGCCTTGAGCTGCGCCACAAGTGCGTCCCTGTCAACATTCATGCTCTTTGTGGAAACTGCCTTTGAGTCCTCGGATCTCTCGTAAACCGCTGCTTCGCCGTAGACATCCTGCTTTCCTTCAGTCTTTGCGGATTCACTGTCCTTTGCCTTTGTTCCATAGTTCTTCGTGTTGACAGTCTGCGCGCTGTAGAGCGCGCCAATGTTTTCAACAGCCATAATAATACCCTCCTTGGTTTAAAAAACAATATGCTCCATTGATGATATCGGACATATAAATGAATTACTTAAGAGCTTTAGTCAGTTGGATTTTTTGCACTTGAATAAATACAATTTTTCTGTTAAATTGTAAACGTTATGGAGCTCAAATATCTTGCACCGGCAAAAATCAATCTTTCACTTGATATCACAGGAACACATGATGAGACAAGGAACGGAAAGAAGGTCCTCTTTCACGAGGTCTCAATGATAATGCATTCCGTCTCTCTTTCAGACATTGTCACGGTACGCACGACAGAGGAAGATCGCGACCGCCTTGAGATAAAGATCAAAAGAAATTCACCCGATATCCCGGCCGGCGCCGACAACCTCTGCTTAAGGGCGGCAGATGTAATGCGAAATGCACTTTCGATCGGAGATCACTTTTTTGTCTCTCTTGAAAAGAATATTCCATCCGCTGCGGGACTCGGGGGAGGAAGCTCTGATGCCGCCGCGGTGATGCGTGCAATAAACAATCTATTTGACGATCGACTCACTATTGAAGAAATGATGCGCCTTGCGACCCCTCTCGGGGCAGACATCCCTTACTGCCTTTCGGGAGGGACAAAGCTTTCAGAAGGGATAGGCGAAAAGCTCTCTGACATTACAGCTTTTCCAAAAATGCCCTGCGTCCTTGTAAAGCCCGACTTTCCGATATCGACGAAAGAGGCCTACGGGAAATATGACAGCTTGAAAGAGGAAGTGAGCCATCCCGATACGAAAGCACTTGTCTCTTATCTCAAAGATAATGATCTTTCAAGCTTCTTCAAGAATACAAAAAACGTCCTTGAAGAGGTATGCGCATTGGACCATAAGGAGATCTTTGATATTGAAGAGGATGCAAGAAAGCAGGGAGCCCTCTTTTCAATGATGTCAGGCAGCGGTCCTACTGTCTTTTCATTATTTGATAATGAAAGAAAAGCAAAAGACTTTTTTGATCTGTACTCGGAAAAAGGTGGTATAGAGGGCGCCTTTTTCTGCTATACCTGAAACGAACTGATCCGGAGGAAAAAACGTGGGAAATCTTGACAAGCTCCGTCTTGAAGCCGACACCGATATGCCGCTTCGCGACGTCGTAAAAAATTCATTAAGAAGTGCCATTTTGAGAGGCGACTTGAAGCCGGGCGAGCGGCTGATGGAGATACATCTTGCAAAGCAGCTCGGGGTTTCAAGGACTCCCGTGAGAGAGGCGATAAGGCTCCTTGAAGACGAGGGGCTTGCTGCCACTGTTCCAAGACGCGGTGCGCATGTCGCAAAGATGACTGAGAAGGATCTTTTTGATGTGCTTGAGATCAGGGACGCTCTTGATGAACTCGCAGTAAAAGCCGCCTGCATGAGGATGACAGACGACGATTACAAGGAGCTTGAAAACGCCTTTTTGGAATTCAAAAAATCCTGCTCCACAGGTGATGTAAGAGTGATCGCTCAGGCGGATGAGGATTTCCACTCTGTCATCTACAAAGCCTCAAAGAATCCGAAGCTTGTTGCTATTGTTGAAAATCTGAAGGAGCAGATGTATCGCTTCAGGTATGAGTATCTTCGGGGGATCGAGGATTTTTCAGGTCTCATAGCCGAGCATGAGGCCATAATGAAGGACCTTTCGGAAAAGAACGAGACCGCCGTAAAGGAAGAGATGCACAAGCACCTGAAAAACCAGGTCGAATGTGTAAAGGATGCGATAAGAAACAATAGTTGATCTGTCTTTGCCTGCCCTGCCGGATCCTTTTTCAGCATATCCTCGGAAGGAGCTCGTTCCCGGGCTCCGGGATGAAGACCTCCGTCCCAAGTGTTGTGAGCGCGGTCACGATACCTTTGTTTTCGTTTACGACTCTTCCGATCACGCAGGAACCTTTTGATTCATTTACACTTCGAAGCGCTGACAGCGCTTTTTCTTCATCTTCCTTTTTTACTATCGCGACTGCCCTTCCCTCGCATGCAAGATAAAGCGGATCAAAACCGAGAAGGGAGCATATCCCCTTAACCTCTGAAGAAACCGGGAGGGATTCTCTTTCAATCTGTATCCCGACATCGCTCTGCCTTGCTATCTCAAAAAGAACTGTTCCTGTTCCGCCCCTTGTACAGTCCCTGATGACATGAGTATCGGGAACGGCGGAAAGGAGTGCCCTTATGCTGTGATTTAGTGGTGCGCAGTCACTTTTGATCTCAGAGCTCAATGAAAAATCATTCCGGCTTACAAGGATCGCCGCACCGTGGCGCCCGATATCACCGGTTATGATGACGGAGTCCCCTTCTGATGCGCGGCTTCCCGAGGGATTTATTTCTTTATCTATTACACCAAAGCCGGTAGTAGTTATGAAAATGCCGTCAGACTTCCCCTTTTCTGTCACCTTTGTGTCGCCTGCTATTATATTGATATTGCAGTATTTTGCGGTTTCCTCCATCGAGGAGACTATCCTCTCAAGGTCACTTATCAAAAACCCCTCTTCTATTATGAAAGACGCTGTAAGATAAAGAGGCGTTGCGCCCATGCAGGCGATATCATTAACAGTCCCGCAGATAGAGAGCTTTCCGATGTCTCCGCCCGGAAAAAAGGAGGGCGATACTATAAATCCATCCGTTGACATGACAAGCTTTTTCCCGGAAGGAATTGGAAAGACGGCACCGTCATCCGCTGTAAAAAGAGGATTTTCAAAATGCTTTTTAAAGATCCCGTCTATAAGGGCAGAAGTTTTTTTCCCGCCCGAACCGTGTGAGAGAGTTACTATCTGATCATTATTCATCTTTTTTCACCATAATCATAATAAGCGCTGCAGGCGCCTTCAGATGATACCATGCAGGCACCGACAGGGTTTTCGGGCGTGCAGACCTTTCTAAAAAGCGGGCAGCCATTGGGAGTAATTTTTCCTGTAAGCACATCACCGCAGCGGCAGGCGGTTTCTCTTTTTCCATCAAATGTGGGAATCTCAAATTTCTTTTCTGCATCAAAGGAAGCATACTCATCCGAAAGAACAAGCCCCGAGCCCTTTATCACTCCTATGCCGCGCCATTTTGAGTCAACCGGGACTGTCATTTCCGATATCAGCCTTTTTGCCTCTATATTGCCTTCTTCTGTCACAACACGGGGATAGAGGTTTTTGAAAAAGGTCTTCCCTTTTGAAAGTCCATCGACGCAGAAAAGGATGGATGAAAGAAGCTCTTCCGGAGAAAAGCCCGAGATAACTCCTGAGACGCCATCTTTATAAAGCTCCTGAAGCTCTTTCGTTCCCGTGATCGCGCAGACATGACCGGGATATAGAAAGGCATCAGTGCTGCGTGCCATAAGGCGGTAAGCTCCCGGCATGGTCTTCATCGCTGAAAGTACTGAAAAATTTGAAAGTGAAAGATCTTTTGCTTTTTTGACCGCCAGGAGGTTTCCGGGGACCGTTGTCTCAAAGCCAATCGAGAGAAAGACACAATCCTCATCCGTGTGGGCTTTTGCATACTTTACGCTGTCCATTGCAGAATAGACTGTCTCTACTTTTGCGCCATGCGCTCTTGCAAGAAGAAGGCTGTTTCCACCGCCCGGAACACGAAGCAGATCTCCGAAGGAAAGTATGGTGCAGTTCTTCTCCAGCGCAAGGAAGATCGCCTTTTCTATAAAGGCTTCATCCGTGACGCACACAGGACATCCCGGTCCCGAGATAAGCTCTATATTCTCTGAAAGGAGCTTTCTTATCCCAAGCCTCATGATCTCGTGCGTATGGGTCCCGCATACCTCCATGATGCGGACTTTTTTTCCATTGTAATTTTTGAGCTTCTCTGAAGCTGCTCTCAACAAATCATTCATGATCCTATGATAACACATATCCTCCGCTTGCAAAAACAGCCTGCCCCAGAGCTATCCCTCCGTCGTTTGCGGGGATGAGGGAATGGGTCAGGACCTTAAGTCCTGCTGCCCTCAACCTTGTTTTGAGAAGGGACAAAAAGAGAAGATTCTGGAAGGTGCCGCCGGAAAGGGCTGCCGTATTGACCCCCGTTTCTTTGGAAACTCCCGCTATTTTTTCCGCTGTCATTTCGGCGAGAGCGACGTGAAAATAATAAGACAGCGCGCCCTTGTCTCCATCCGCGTTGCGTATTAGATGACCAATTATCTCATCGGTCGGTATGAGGTCGTTTCGCTGAAAAATCGTTTTTTCTGTCTCTTTATATCCAAATGCTCTGATATAGCGCTCTGCCTCAGTCTGAAGCGCCATAGCTGCCTCTCCTTCAAAGGTCGAGACTTTCTTAATGCCCAAAATCGCGGCTGCAGCATCAAAAAACCGTCCAGCTGATGTAGAATCCACTGTGTTGATCTTGTTGTCAACCAGAAAGAAAATGACCAGTGCTTCCTCTTCAGAGCATAGCTCATGGCTCTTAATCCAGGAAAGCGCTGAATTCTTGTCTTTTCCAAAAATCTCATAGATCATCGACACAGCAGCTCTCCACCCCTCCCTTGCGGTAAGGTCGCCACCGGCATTTATGAAGGGCGTGATCGAGGAAACTCTCTTTATTTTCCTGTCCTTAAGGAGAAGGATCTCGCCGCCCCAGATCGTTCCGTCATCTCCGAGGCCGGTCCCGTCAAAGCAGCAGCCTATAGCATCCCCGTCGTGATCGTTTTCCGCTATGACGGAAAGAAGGTGGGCAGCGTGGTGCTGGACCTTTATCAGTGGAAGGTCATGCTTTTTTGCAAATGCTTCAGCGGCTATGGTCGATCGGTAGGCAGGATCAAGATCGCAGGTCACGAAGTCAAGTTTCTCCTTTACAGAAAGGATATCAAGAAACCTTTCGATCTCTTCAGCCTGGACTTCATTTGTCCTCAAATATCCCATATCCCCGATATAGGGCGAGGGATAAAAAAGATCATTTTTCCCGACGCAGAAAGAGTTCTTCAGTTCACCGCCGAATGCAAGCACATTACAATCTGTTGCTTGGGGGAAGCTCACGGGAAGGGGCGAAAGCCCACGGGAGCGTCTTATCAGATAGGGCTTTTTTTCAAAGAAATCTGTAACGCTGTCATCTGCCCTCGTAAGAATCTCTCTGTCATTTGAAAGTATGAGATCTACGCTTTCCCCGAATTTTTTGATGAGTTCGTCGTCATCTTTTATTATAGGTTCGCCTGAGATATTGACGCTTGTCATGACAAGGGCGTCCGGCATCTTTTCATCAAGATCATCATCCATCCGAAATAGAAGAAGCTGCACCGGAGCATAGGGAAGCATCACGCCGAGCCTGTTATTTTCAGGCGCGACGAGGTCAGAGATACTGCAGTCGTCTTTTTTTTCGAGAAGCACGATCGGGCGAACCGGTCCCTTAAGAAATTCCTCCTGAGCTTCATCGAGGATGCAGTGTCTCTTTATCGTTTCGATATCCTTCATCATCAGGGCAAAGGGTTTCATAGGGCGCGCCTTGATATCGCGAAGCCGCGCTATAGCTTCTTTTGAATAGGCGCTGCAGCAGAAATGAAAGCCTCCTATGCCCTTTAAGGCTATGATGCCGCCTGAAATGATGGTTTTACGCGCAGAACGAATATCATCTTTGAAATCCGCTCCCAAAGTGGGTTGGGAAGCAGATATACCTTGAAATGATGATATATCAATGGTTTTGAGCGCAGTGTATTTCGGTCCGCAATCGGGGCAGC
>CAMVHB010000023.1 GCA_947167155.1 uncultured Lachnospiraceae bacterium
TCATTACCTTTCCGTCCTCTGCCATGAGCAGGAGCTTCACCGCGGACGTTCCAAGGTCTATACCTATGAACAGCATTTTCAACCCTCCAAAATGAGCCACTGACTCTACGACGCTACTAAACTCGCTGACGCTCGTTAAGTAGCCCTGTACCGCTATCTCTAACTTTACTCCGTTCAGTAAGAGATAGCATGCGTCCCCAGGGCTCATTTTTGCTAATGAAAAAGCGGAGCACGACTGCTCCGCTTGCGTACTGGCCCACGTGGATTCGAACCACGAAATGACGGAGTCAGAGTCCGCTGCCTTACCGTTTGGCTATGGGCCATTATCTTTGCCTGCCGTCTTTCTTCAGACAAGCAAAGAATATTATAAGAAAATGTTTCCGAAAATGCAAGTAATTTTTATCAGCTGAACGAGCAGGTCGAGGTGGTGACGGAGCTTCTGTTCTCTCCGTCAGAGCAGTAGGCGGATATCCTGTAGGTTCCCGGAGTGCTGTAATGCAGGGGAGTCGAATAAGGCCTGTAGCCGCTGCCGTTCACATCCACATATATCGCAAGGTTCTGGTTTGAGGAAAGCACTATGTCTATGCCGTAGCCCGACATTGAGCTGACGGAGATCGAGGGCGGGTTCACGAAGCTCCAGTAATAGCCGTCGTTGCCGGGGTCAACCGGCTGCCCAGGCTCATCAGGTCCGGGCGTTGGATAGTCAGGTCCCCACGACCACGGCCAGTCGTCGGGCCAGCCGGGAGGCGGGTTCTGATTGCCGCCGTTGCCTCCCCCGTTGCCGGGATCTGTCGGCTCATAAGGCTCCTCCGGCTCATTCGGTCCCGGCGTAGGCTCCTCCGGCTCATTCGGTCCGGGTGTAGGCTCTTCCGGTTCATAAGGTCCCGGCGCAGGATCATCATTATCATTTGACGGGTCAAATATCTTTGTAAGGTCGAGGCCGCCCGTCACAGCGCCGTATCCCGACCGGTAGGTGATGGCGTCTGTCGCATTCAAAAGCCTGCTTCTGACAAGCTTTATCGCGCTTTCGTCATCCGTCCCGAACTTCGCGGGGTCGGATGCATATATGAGGGCTGCCGCCCCCGCAACCACGGGAGACGCCATGGAAGTGCCCGAAAGATATTCATACTGCCCGTTCAGATAGGTTGAAAGGATCTCATCACCGGGAGCCACGATATCCACGGTCGGTCCGTAATTGGAGAAATAGGCAAGAGACCCTCTGTCGTCAGATGATGCCGCAACGCAGACCGCGTCGGAAAAAGCCGCGGGATAAAAAGTTCCCGATGACGCGTCATTTCCGGCAGCGGCCACGAGGGTGATCCCGCTTGTCCTGAACCGCGAAAGCACATTGCCGTAAAAATAAGACGCCGTCGCTCCGTCCATGTAGCCTCCGAGACTCATGTTCACGACATCCACATCCTGCGCCACCGCCCAGTTCATTGCAGAAAGGAGATCCGCCATCTGGAAATACCCCTCGGCATCCCCCGCCTTTGCAATATATAGGGAAGCCTCAGGCGCGATGCCTGCACCACCCAGCCCGTTGTTCCCGCGTCCCGCCGCGATGCCTGCCACATGGGTTCCGTGCCCGTTGTCGTCCTCTGCCGTGCTTGTGCCGCGGACAAAGGTGGCCTGCCCTTTGATGTTTGGAGCAAGATCCGGGTGGTCGAGGTCGCAGCCCGTATCTATGATGCAGATCTTCGCTCCATCTCCCCGGGTTGTATCCCAGGCTGTCATTGAATCTACAGCCTCATGCTGCCACTGGTACCCGATGTAAGGGTCATTCAGATATGTATCGCAGAGCCTGAATCTGTACTGGGGCATGATGGCTGTATTTACGGAGATGTCGCTCTCTGCCGCGTCCATTACATTTTCGATGCCAAGCGGAAGTGAGAGCGTCGCTACGCCGAAGCTAAAGTCCTTTACCGAAGCGTCATACATCGACGCGATCTTTTCAGCCTCCGCGCGGCTCGGCGCGACACAGACCGCCTCATACCTTTCATAATCCTTTCCGGCCTCAAGAAACTCGAGCATGTCTGAGATCACTTCAATACTCTCAGCGGTATCGGAGCGGCTGCTGAAGGAGTATGAAAAGGCGGAGGAGGATAATGAGGTCGAATTGACGTAGGTATTTCCTCCATAACGCAAAACATGCATCCTCGTATTTGAGGAATAACCGTAATCGGAATTGACATCCGAATACCCTGTAGAAACCGAGAACCAGCCTATGTCTTCATTTTTCCATCCGATCGAAGAAAGCCCTTCATGCTCACTCTTGTCGGAGGTGAAATTGTGCGCTCCGGATTGGGCATTTGGATTGTATTCCCGGTAGATCGGCGTTTCTTTTTTGTCATCCGAATACCAGCCGATGCCTTCATCTTTCCAGCCTTTGGATGAAAGAAAATCCCTCTCGGCCGAGTCCGTCGTATAATGGTGATCGCTGGCATTTGGATTATAAAGCCGATATACAGGCGTTTCGGAGCGCGCGGGCGCTACCCACCCCACGCCTTCATAGACCCAGCCGAGGCGGCGAAGATTGTTTCGCTCCTTTCGGCTTCCTGTATAGAAATGCTCCCCCGTCGATCTGTTGTAGAGCCTGTATATCTCTGTTACTTCTTCGTATCCGCCTGCTGCCGCAGTGACAGCCTCTTCCTGAACAGTCTTTGCGGCACCATCCGTATCAGCGCTCTTTGCGAAGGCAAAGTCAGCGGAAAGCGAAAACAAAAGCGCCGCGGAAAGGAAAACTCCAAAAGATCTTTTTATTATTTTTTTCATAAGCTCCCCCTTTACAAAGACCGTTCAGTGGCGTCAGCGTTTTTCAGGCTTTAAAATAATTCGCGAGCGAGAAGTCCGTAGGCAAGGGTATGGTCGCCATATAGATGCTCGCGATAACGAGGAATACAATGCTTATCACAACGAGTATGAGACGGTTCGGGATGCGCTTGAATATCCCGACTATGCCGAGAAGGAAGAGCACGAGTGAATAGAACACGCTCACAAGCCCGTATTTGTCGCCGTTTGCGTTGTCCGCCATTCCCTGCTCAAGAAGCGCCTGCGACTCCGCAAGCTTTTCCTGTGCCTCGGTGAAATAGCTTTCCCTGAAGCCCTCTTTATTGAAGGGGTTTTCAAGAGTGCTCTGCCCGCTTGCCCAGGCTATCGCGTCAAGCATCTGCGGCGAGCAATTGTCTGTCATGAGCTTCTGCATCTTTTGATCGATGGCATCCGCTTCTTCGTTCAGGCCCTTTGACCTCGCGATCTCAGAGTCAAAGGAATAATCCACAATGGTGTTCCAGACCAGCATATCCTGCATCATTACCTGGGAGGCCTCGTTCCAGTCCGCGTTTCCTTCAGCGGCAAGGTTGTTGCTCTTTGTGTAATTCGTCGCCTGGTTCCCGCCGTGGAGGGAGCTGATCCAGCTTGCCCAGGCCATGAGAAAGGCTGTGATGCCGAGGAGGATGGCTATGCATATTTCAAGCCTCGCCTCCGTGATGAAAGGCTTTTTTCCTCCTGCGGCTGTTTCATTGGTTATTTCCGTTTTGTTGTCTTCTGATGCCATGGCTTTTTTCTCCTTTGTTGTAAAAAAACTCCCGTTTACAAAAAACGCCGTGAGCCTGTTTCAGGTTCGCGGCGGGTTTCTTCTACCTTATTGCCCCGACATAATTGGAGTGCACATTTTATCAATTATTATCATTCTGCTGGTCAGCGATGTTGTCACATATGATCGCAAGGGCAACTACCAGATCCTGCTGGCTGGCATCAAGAGTACGGATACGATAGCAGTCCGACCAGACTGTACGCGCCGTATCAACATGACCTATGGTAGCTCCACCTATCTGGATGTCAAAATCAAAGCCCATCAGATCCCCGACGATCCTCAATTCCTTACCGTTCACTGTCCCTGTCAGCTCAGGCCTGGTGAGCTTCAATTTCTTCTTGATCTTTCCTATCTCGCTGCCTCCCTGAAGGATCGTATATTCAGTCATCACGGGGATCATCTTTTTCTTGAGCATGAGCACTTCGTTTCCGGATTTTTGAATAGAAAAATTAAGACGGGTTACATCACCTTCAACATGGTATACAACGGTCTCGTTTTCATCAAAGACATCAAACTTGGGCTTTATTGAAATGGCCTTCTGCTTCATAAAAAGCGCCGTCTCGTTTTCGCCTGAATTGCTTACTACAGACACTTGCTGTGACTGTGTCACGGTCTCCCCGCTCTCCAGCTTCTTCACTATCTCCAAAAGCTCGTCCACTGCGCGGTCTGCTATTGAGGTTTCTTCATCCTTATGTCCCAGGAACATATCAAGCCCCATACCCATGGCTGATTTCATCCCGCCTGCTCCGCCGGCTGCGAGCTTTCCCATGATAACGTCTTTTTTGTTGATCCGGACAAATACGTCGTACTTTCCCCCGACATTCCTGTACATGACGGCCTGTGTGCCCTTTATGTCTCCCATTTCAGGCTTTCCGAAGCTGACCTCTACCGAGGAAAGCTTTTCGAGAAGATCCTCATTGGTGAAGTTCATGGTATTCTTAACGCTCGCATATCCCATGTTTCCTCCGCCTGACATGTCAAATAACCCCATTTCTCCCTCCTTACTTTATGTATCTTGAATTTTATCATTATCTGAAAAAACCTGCCGCAAGTCTTTTCGGATTCACGGCAGGTTCCATCTCTGACCTTTCTCCACGGAGGAGGCAGAGGACGATTCTTATGTTTCTTTATTATTTTGAGTAAACTGCGGTATAGCCCGTGTTAGGATCAGTTACTCCGATGACTCCTTTTGCAGAATCATATGTAAAAAATGAATCAACGCCCGATACTGTCACGGTAGCATTGTTTCCGTCAGAAGTATAGGTAAAAGGAGTTTCTATTCCCATCATGCTCAAGGTTCCGCTGCCGTCGGACCCGAAGGTGTATGAGACCTGGAATGTCTCAGCCGGAAGCTCCTGACCGGACTGCTCCTTTACCATTGCAGCATACTCTTCAAGGGTCATATCCGCGCCATTAATGACCATTCCCGAAAGGGTCCAGGTTCCGTCATATATATCGCCGGCTTCTGCCTGCGTATTGGTTGTATTCCCGCCGCCCTGTGATGCATTATTGTTGCCGCCGCAGCCAACAAAAGCTACAGCTGAAAGTGAAAGCGCAAAAGCCGCCGCAACTGCCGTTATCTTCTTAAGATTAAACATTTTTCTACTCCTTCTACATCTATTGAGCAATAAGTGCTACTAAAATCTTGAAAATAATAATTGATGAAATATGGAAATAATAGTACCCTTAAGGGTACTTCGATTGCTTTTTTATTGTAATGACCGAATGTGAGGATCAGATTGGGAGCAGGAAGTATGTATACCCGAGTTGCGAATGTATACAATAAGTTAAAAAAGGCTGAAGAGACCTATGCGTCGGTACTTATGACGGCAGCCTCCGGGTACGGGAAGACCGCAGCCTGGAAGTATTATTATCGTCGGAAAAATCCCCTTGTGATCAAGGCTTCAGACGGCAGGCTTTCAGAGAGGCCGGATCTTTCCGATATCCGCCGGAGCGTGATCGTGATCGAAGATATGCAATGGGTCCAGGATGCGGAGGATATCCGTTTTATCCGCTCTCTCCTTCAGCTTCAGGGACATCAGGTAATCCTGGTGACCCGCGGAACCGTTCCGGGTTATCTCCTCTCGAAAGGAATGGACCTTGTCCGGATACGCGAGGAGGATTTCAGATTCGGGGAAGAGGAAGTACGCTCATTCTTTCAGGAACGGGAGATCAGCGTCCCGGAAGAAGATATACGTCTCATTACAGAGGCGTCACGGGGATATGCCCAGGCACTGAACCTTTATGCTTCCGAGCTGGAAGGCGGGCAGCGTTTTTCCGCTGAAATGGTAGAACATGTCTGGCAGGATCTCTTTCGCCTGTGGGATTTTGAATCGGTCGGAAAGTGGACTTCCGATTTCCTGGAATTTGCTTTTGCGCTCTGCCCTTATCCTGTGTTCTCCCTTGAAATGGCAAGGCATCTGACAAAAAACCAGAATGTAAGTTCATTGATATGCTATTGCACGGAAAAAACGAACCAGCTTGCCTGCATTGGAGAAGGTGAGTGGGCTTTCCGGGATGAGATACGCCGGTTTTATCTCTGGAAAAGAGATCAGCTTTGGTCAAAGGAAAGGATCTCAGAAAGCTTCTATCGTGCCGCGGAATTTTACGAAAAAAACGGTGATGTTCCGCATGCCCTGAAATATTACTCTCTGGCCAATGCAAAGCAGAAGATAATGGAGCTTTTGATCAGAAACGCTTATACCCATCCCGGCACAGGGCATTATGTAGACACAAAAGAGTATTACTTCAGCCTCACGCAGGATGAGATCAAAGACAGTCCTGTTCTGATCTCCGGGATGAGCATGCTGCACGACCTTTTGCTTATGCCGCAAGAATCCGAAGAGTGGTACGAAGAGCTGGTCCGTTTTGAAAAGGATAAGAAAAACAGCAGGGAAAAGCGAAGAGAAGCCCGGGGGCGGATAGCCTACCTTGACATTGCCCTTCCTCACAGGGGAGTCAAGGGGATCCTCGATCTCGTACCGAGCGCCTTCAAGATGGTCCTCAATGGGGAGATACATTTACCCGAGTTCTGCGCTACCGGGAATTGTCCTTCCATCATGAACGGCGGTCTGGACTTTTCGGAATGGTCAAAGAACGACACCAGGATCGCCGAACTTATGTCAAAGCCTCTGGAGGCCATTCTCGGAAAATACGGGAAAGGGCTCACAACACTGGCGCTGGCTGAGAGCGGCTTTGAAAAAGGAACTATGGAATCCTTTGAGGTGCTGACCCGGTGCAGCAATGGATTTGAGAAAGCGGCAAACGGCGGAAGGATCGAGATGTGCTTTGCTTCTGTCGGGATACAGATCCGGCAGTACCTTCTGGAAGGACAGCTTCACTCCGCAAAGCGCGTGTACCACAATTTTTGTATGAAGGTCCAAAAAGAAGACGCAAAATTCCTGTTCCCGAATCTTGAAGCAATGGGAGCATATCTTTCCCTGTTTTCAGGCACAACTGAAGAAGCTTCTTCCTTTGCAGAGAAAACACCGGATGTGTTTGTTTCCTTTTGCATATCGGACCGCTATCGGCAGATGATAAAGATCCGCTGCCTGATGGCACAGGAAAGGATGGATGAAGCGCTTTCGACAGCACGCTTCCTGACAGGCTACTTCACTTCCTATGAGCGGTTTTTCTATGAAATGGAAAACGAAGTATTGATGGGAATTATCCTTTATCGTATGGGAGATCCTCACTGGAAGGATTTCCTGCACTCTGCCCTTGAAAAGGCAGAGCCTTATCATTTCACCCGGATCTTTGCCCTGGAGGGGGCGGCTCTTCTTCCGCTGTTCAAAAAACAAAAGGAAGGAGGCGCTCTTAACAGCTTTTCCGAAGACTTCATAGAACAGATATCCACGGAGTGCCAGGCGGTGGCAGCGTCTTATCCGGATTATCTTCAATACATAAAGCAGGAAAACGTGGTCCTTACAAAACGGGAGCGGGATGTCCTCGCCCTCCTTTGTAAAGGCCTTCCCTCACAGGCTATCTGTGAAGCTCTGGATATCTCTTATAATGGATTGAAAAAACACAACCGGAATATCTATCAAAAGCTGAATGCCAAAAACCGGGCGGAGGCTGAACGAAGAGCGCTGCAGCTCGGGTTGATACACAGAGGGAGCTGATGCTCTCTCCGGCCGCAAAGGGCTCAACTACATTCAAAACAAAAGCATTTCTTTCAAAGATATGTTAAAATCTTCTTCATGAAAATGATCAGCTGGAACGTGAACGGTCTTCGGGCCTGCGTGAACAAAGGCTTTGAAGAGACCTTCAACTCTCTTTCGGCCGACATCTTCTGTCTCCAGGAGACGAAGATGCAGGAAGGGCAGCTTGACCTTACGCTTCCCGGATATAAACAGTATTATAATTATGCCGAAAAGAAGGGCTATTCCGGAACTGCCATGTTTGTGAAGGACGAGCCCCTCTCTGTGAGCTGTGGCATCGGCATTGAAGAGCATGACCATGAGGGGCGCGTCATTACCGCGGAGTATCCTGGTTTCTACATGGTCACGGTCTATGTGCCGAACTCTCAGGATGAGCTGAAGAGGCTTTCCTACCGCATGGAGTGGGAGGATGCCTTTCTTTCCTACATCCTATCTCTGGAAAAAAAGAAGCCCGTCATCTACTGCGGGGACCTCAATGTCGCTCATGAGGAGATCGACCTCAAGAACCCGAAGACCAATCATCACAACGCCGGCTTCACCGACGAGGAGCGCGGGAAGCTTTCGAATGTATTGTCTTCGGGCTACATAGACTCCTTCCGTTATTTCTATCCGGACAAAAAGGACATCTACTCCTGGTGGTCCTACCGCTTCCACGCGAGGGAGAAGAACGCCGGGTGGCGCATCGATTATTTCATCGTATCGGAAAAGTTGAAAGATAATATGAAGGATGCCCAGATCTATACGGATATAGAGGGCTCCGACCACTGCCCGGTGGGGCTTGAGATAGATATTTGATCATAAGGTGAAAATTATGTCAGTCATTAATTTTGAAAACGATATGTTTGACGGGCTCGTGCCCCCTACCGAAAAGCTCTATGACAAGGACGCCTATCTCTCAACCTTCACGGCAAGGGTCTACAAATGCACGGCTTCAAAGAATCCCAAAACGGGAAAGAGCTGCTTTGCGATCGTCCTTGACCGCACCGCCTTTTTTCCGGAATCCGGTGGCCAGTCGTCAGACAGAGGGATAATATATCCAAAGAGCCTCGACAAGGGCTTTGATTATCACGACACCCAGGAGCTGGACAAAGATCTGTTTCCCGATGACGAAAGCACGCCTCCCGCAAAGATAAATATGGTCTCGATCGAAGAGGATACGGGGCTCATTATCCATTATTCCGATACCCCCTTTGATGTGGGGAGGCTCGTCTCCGGAGAGATCGACACGAAATACCGCTTTTCAAATATGCAGCAGCACACCGGGGAGCATATATTCTCAGGGCTTGTGAATTCCCTCTTCGACCTTTCAAATGTAGGCTTTTCTCTGACCGATGATAATGTGACCATGGATTACAACGGAGAGCTTTCGGATGAAGAGCTCCTTGAAATAGAAAAGGCCGCCAATGTGGCGATCTGGGAAAACCGCGCTGTACGCGCCTTTTATCCCTCGCCCGACGAGCTCATGATGATAGAATACAGGAGCAAGAAGGATCTCAAAGGCCCGGTGAGGATCGTCGAGATCGAAGGCTATGACATCTGCGCCTGCTGCGCTCCTCATGTGAGGAACACCGGGGAGATCGGCCTCCTCAAGGTGATCGCAAAAGAATATACGAAGGGGAACACGCGCGTTTACATACTCTGTGGAGAACGCGCCATGAAGTGGCTTTCCATGATGCATGATGAGGTAGAAGACATATCAAAGCTCCTTTCCGTAAAGCGGCAGGATGTATCAGAGGCCGTGAAAAAGCTTTCACAGGAGCTGAAGGCAAAGGACTTTGACAATGTCGCGCTGCAGCGGATACTCCTCTCATATGAAATAAAAAACGCTCCCGCTGTTGACGGAAATATTTTGATCCATTCCGACACGACAGATGAGATCTCGATCCGTGAAGCCATCAATTCCAATATCGAAAATGTCAGCGGCTTTATGATGATACTCTTCTCCCCTTCGGAGGAGGATGGAAAAACCAAACACCGCTTCATAGTCTCTTCAAAGGAAAAGGACTGCGCCGCTCTTGCAAAAGAGCTTCGCGAGAAGCTCTCCGCAAAATGCGGCGGCTCAAAAAAAATGGCCGAGGGCACGATCTTAGCCCCCGACCGGGAAATACTCTCTCTTCTTAACAAATCCATTTGAAAAGCGGAGCACGACTGCTCCGCTATGTTATCCCTTAACGAACAAAGTGAGTTTAGGGATAACGATACAGGGCTACTTAACGAGTGCGAAGCACGAGTTTAGTAGCATCGTAATACGAGTGACGCCTGATACCCAAATGAGCTGCCGCACATCGCTCCGGAACGAGTCCTAAGGAGCAGTCGTGCGAAGCGTCTCTTTGTGCATTGAGAATTTCTCCATCGGATAATCCTTCAGATTGTCCAGTATCTTCCGCCCGTCGGCCTTTGAAAGCAGGCTCGCGCGGGCTTTCATTATCTCACGCTCCGTCCTGTGCTTTGACGGGCCGCCGACGCAGCCGGAGTCACAGATCATTCCTTCGATGAAATCCTCCTGGAGCTTTCCGGCCTTCAGCATCATAAGCGCCTTCTTGCAGGCATCCCCGCCTGCGGCGCGGTTCAGCTTGATATCCGTCGTATCCTCGCCCCTCTCGTTCATTACCTCTATCACAGCGTTCGCGACACCGCCGGAGGTCGCGAACTTCTTTCCGAATACCGAGGACTCCTGATACTCAGCCTCATGCGGCTCAAATTTGATATCCTTCGATCTCATCAGGGCACGAAGCTCCCCGAAAGTCACGGCGTAATCCGCATTTCCGGGAAGCGAAGTCTCCATCGTCTCGGACTTCTTCGCGATGCAGGGTCCTATGAATACCGTCACGCAGCCGGGATGTGTAGCCTTCAGATAACGCGAAACCGCGCACATGGGGGAGACCGTCGTTGACATATTATCCCTGTACTGGTCCGGGAAATGCTTCTTCATCATGTATTTGAAGGCGGGACAGCAGGAGGTCGTCATCTTCTTTCCTTCTTTCCGCGCCTCGCTCCACTCCTCCGCCTCATAAGCCGCCGTCATGTCGCCGCCAAGTCCGACCTCGACCATATCGGCAAAGCCTATCTTCTTCATCGCATCGCGGATGGAATCCAGGCTTATGTCTTCACCGAACTGTCCCTCTATCGAGGGCGCCACCATCGCGATCACTTCCTTGCCGGCAAGGATGTCCTTTATTATATTCACAAGATAAGTCTTTGAGCCGATAGCACCGAAGGGGCAGCTGTGGATGCAGTGTCCGCAGTGGATGCACTTTGAGTCATCGATCTGGCATACGCCATTCTCATCATAGGTAATGGCGCCGACAGGGCAGGCCTTTTTGCAGGGACGAAGAAGATGCACGATGGCACCGAAGGGGCAGGCCTCAGCGCACTTCCCGCACTCCTTGCACTTATTGGAATCGATATGCATACGAAACTCGCCGGGCGTTATCGCATCAAAGGCGCAGGAGTTCTGGCAGGGCTTCCCGATACAGAAGCGGCAATTGTCAGTAACGGAATACGCGGAGATGGAGCACTGGTCGCAGGCAGGCTCTATGACCTGGACTACATTGTGTGTATCCGGTCTCAGGTCATTTGCGAGCGAAAGTTGGATCCTTTCCGCTACTATCGCCCTCTCTTTGTATACGCAGCAGCGAAACTGCGGAGTAGTACCGGGTATTATCTCGAATATCAGATCGTGGATGGTCTTTTCGTTTATGGCCTTATTCCACGCGAGTCGGCAGGTCTCCTCCATTATCTTGTGCTTCAGGTGGACCAGGTTTTCATCACTTGTTACCATTATTTTCCCCTTCCATAAATGATCAAAGTATCTCTTCTACCCGAAGATTCGTGTCCTTCAGGCTTATCATCTTTCCGTCGTCAGTCTTTACAATGGGACGGCTGGGATTGTTCTTCTCGACGAAGACGATCTCGCCCTCCTCCGCGTCAGTCAGTCGTACCCTGTTGTTCAGATAGGTGCTCCCCATATTTTCAAGGAAGGTGAGGATGAGCCTTGTGTCATATTTCTGCAGACCTTCCGCGATCATTATATCTATCACAGAGAAGGGACACAAAGGTCCTCTGTAGGAGCGGGCACTCGTCATCGCGTCATAAACATCGGCTATCGATACTATCTTTGCCATCCTCGTGATCTGATTGTCATGGAGCGCGAAAGGATAGCCGGTGCCGTCCGATCTCTCATGATGCATGAGCGCTGCGTTTTTCAGCTCGCCCTTGATGTCATAATTGTCAAGTATCTTGTAGCCGTCGATGGTGTGGTTTTTTACTGCCTTGTATTCCGTTGCCGTGAGCTTCCCGGGCTTTTTGATAATGGAGTCCGGGATCGAAAGCTTTCCGATATCGTGAATGATACCGCAGAGGATCGCAAGCTGTATATCGCTTTCCGAAAATCTTGCCCAACGGGCTATTATCCCTGAGATAAGAGCAACATTGATGCTGTGGACATAGGTCGTGTCGTCATAAGACCTGAGATTGTGCAGCATATCAAAGATCTCAAGTGTGGATTTGTCCTGAAGAAGCTCAAGAGGCTCCCGCAAAAGTCCCTCGGTATCGAGAGTCTTTGAATTTCTCTCGACAATATCGTTCATGCGGCTCTTTACATCAATGACCGTAGCCTCGTAACGCCGCTTGAATTCCTTGAATTCGGGACTGTTCTTTATTCGTTCGCTTCTTGAAGAAAAGACTTCGCCGCCGTCTCCTCCCGGAAGAGGTATGGATTCGTCGACGATATAGACACTGAATATATAATTCATGCGAAGAGCCGTGATGGACGCCTCTGAAATCGTGTCACCGGCATTCATCACAACGACTCCGCCTGCGGAGACCGCTTTCTTTTCAAGGACCATCCCCGGAATAAGGTCCTTCACCTCTACCGCCTTCATAATTCCCCCCAGAACCAAAAGCAGATAATCCCATATCGGCCTTCCCCTCTTTCAAGGCCTCATCCTTTTGAATTTTACTATACCTGCGAAAAACAGACAAGAATCAGTTTGTCGGGGCAATCGAGCAAAAAAAAATCATAGGAGCTTTATCAACTCCTATGACCTTTATTATCATTATCTTTTGCCTCACCCTATTCCAGATGCATTGCGCTGTGATACTCCATTACTCCGCCTTCGAACTCAAAATAATTGTTGAAATCGAAGTCTATGATCTCTCCGGTCACATTGTCCCTTGTGCCCTCGTGCACGAGGTAGCCGTCAGCAGATCTTGAGAACATGAAGGTGAGCTTGTGCCCCGTCATCTGAACGGTCTTGTCGAGCTTCACGCAAAGCCTCTTGAAGCCGGTCATCGGGAAGCATACCCCGCAGAGCTTGTCGCAGGCATCCCTGAAACGGTCGCCGTAGGACTTTTTGTCGGGACCTTCCGGGAAGACCTTGTCTGCGTTTATGAAATCCGAGGAGGATACGCACCAGTCAAAGCGCTTGCGCCAGACATTCAATATCTTTCCTCTCTCGTGATGATAAACAGGTCTGCATACATAATCAACGGAGCCCGGAACTATGAAATCATTCGCGCCATCATTTGAAGCATTGTAGGTAACTATGGTCCCGCAGCATTCCTTGATAAGGGGATCCGTCGCCGCCTCGTCAGACTTGTGCTTGAAGAGGATCAGCCCGTCTTCCGCCTCGACATGAACATCGAGCTTTCCAAATTCCTCCCGGATCAAAGCAATATTGCACCTTTCTTCTTCAGCCATCCGGTTTAATCGGTCACGGAGTACATCAGCCATCGTGATGCCACCTTTCTATATAAACTATCGATCACTCACACTTCAGGTCACTACCAGGGAGATTATCCGGACTGCGAACAGCGCGAACACCACCCACATTATCGGTTTGATATCCTTGATCTTTCCTGTGAATATCTTGATCAGCACCCATACGACTACTGCAAACATAATGCCTGTAGCGATCGAATAAGAGAAAGGCATTATTATGAGAGCAAGATAAGCGCCGACCACATCAGCGATATCGCCGTCAAAGTTGACCTTCGTTATGGACTTCATCATCATCATTCCAACATAGATGAGAGCCGGAGCCGTAGCAAAGGAAGGGACTGCAAGGAACAAGGGCGCAAGGAAAAGGGAAAGAAGGAACATACACCCTGTTGTAAAAGAAGTCAGTCCGGTCCTGCCGCCCTCTGCCACACCGGCAGATGACTCCACATAGGAGGTAACGGTTGATGTTCCGAGGCACGCCCCCACCGTTGTTCCGATAGCGTCCGCAAGGAAAACCCTGCCTCCCCTTGGAATGTGTCCGTCCTTGTCAAGAAGATTCGCCTTTTCAGCAACACCTACAACGGTTCCGAGGGTATCAAAGAAGTCCACATAGAGGAACGCGAATACTATGGAAATAAACTGAAGTATGTGGGAACCGGCCCACTCGAAATTGAAGTGGAAGGCGGTGTTCTGTATGCCCGAAAGCTGAAGTCCCTGTGAAAAATCAGGAAATACGGACATATTTCCCGCTCCCACGTCGACTACATACCAGCCGACCTTCTCCGCTATCATTCCGAAAACCCAGGTGGCGATGATCCCGATAAGAACCGCTCCCTTAACCTTAAAATGAGTAAGAACAAGGATAATGATAAAGCCGACGATAGCCAGTACGACGGGAGCAGAACTTACATCTCCCAGAGCAAGAGGGGTAGCAAGTCCCTCGGGGTTTACAATAATCCCTGCGTCATGAAGACCGATGAAAGCTACAAAAACTCCGATACCTGCCGATATTCCATTCTTAAGAGACTGCGGTATACCGTTTAGCACGGCCTCTCTGATCTTGAAAAGTGAAAGAACGATGAATATTATTCCTTCAACAAAGACCGCCGTAAGAGCGACGGTAAAGGGATTTTCCACGTCTGCAAGCTCGATCAGGCAGACCGTATAAGCGAAATACGCATTTATTCCCAATCCCGCAGACAGCGCTATGGGATAATTCGCCAGGAGCGCCATCACAAAGGTTGCGATCGCTGAAGCGACGGCTGTAGCGACAAATACGCCGTTTGCGTCCATCACCACCCCGAGTATGTTGGGGTTCAGCGCCAGAATGTACGCCATCGTGAGGAATGTAGTAATCCCCGCAAGGATCTCAGTTTTTACATCAGTACCGTGTTCCTTCAGATGAAATATCTTTTCCATGCTTCTTCTTTACCGGAACTCCCGGTTCTCCCCCCTATTCCCTGAACTAAAGTGACAACTCAGGAAGCATTCTTCTGCTTGTCCTTGACATCATCAAGCGTCTCAAAGGCCGCAAGCTCGGGATGCTCCATATGTTCCTTGGAATAACCCTCGTAGCCTTTCTTCCTGTGAGGCATGCTTTCCCAGAGCTCTTCCGCTGCGCCCTTCCAGTTTGCGGCATAGTCGTCGCACTTTGAGCAGAGCTGCTCGACAGTCTCCTCGGACTCGGCATTCGTCCCGTGAGCACCGGTGCGCTCCACCATCCCGCGAAGAAGCTCGGGATTTTCAAGCATCGGGCAGGGACGCAGATGATTCCTGTTGAAGGGCTGTCCCTTATGATACTCCTTGAAGAGCGGACTCTGAAGGATCTCAAGTATGGACTTCTCTCTGATATTTGAATCCGAGAAGTGGATGAATACGCAGGGTTCCGCGTCTCCTGACGCATTGATATGAAAATAATTCCTTCCTCCGGCGATGCAGCCTCCGACATATTCCCCGTCGTTCTGGAAATCCATGGGGAAGAAGCCTATATCGCACTCGGGGCTCCTGTAGGAACGGATCTTTTTGATGATCTCCTTCCTCTGTTCCACTGAAGGCATAAGAGAAGGAACCGCGTTGTTTCCAACAGGCATATAATGGAAATAGAATCCGAAACGGGCACCCTTTTCCGCTATCATACGAACGAACTTCTCGTCCGTAACTGCCTCGATGTTCTCCGAGGTATAGCAGATGGAGGTTCCGAAGATGATCCCGTACTTCTGAAGAAGATCCATAGCCTTCATGCAGGCTTCGTAATGTCCGGATCCGCGGCGGGCATCATTGGTCTCGGGAGTTCCCTCTATGGAAAGCTGGAAGGTAATGTTTCCAAGCCTTACAACCTCCTCGCAGAAGGGCTCGTCTATCAGTGTTGAATTATCAAAAATAGAAAACTCGACATCATTGTGCTTTTCAGCGAGCTTCAATATGTCTGCCTTCCTTACGAGAGGCTCACCGCCTGTCAGCATATAAAGATAAACTCCAAGCTCCTTGCCCTGGGTGATGATCCTGTCCATCTCATCAAAGGTAAGATTGTTCTTGTGTCCATAGGTTCCTGACCAGCAGCCGGCACAATGCATATTGCAGGCGTCCGTGGGATCAAAGAGAATAAGCCAGGGGATATTGCAGCCGTACTTCTCGCGATTTGCGCGAATGAGCTTCGTTCCTCTGAAGAATGCCTCGTATCCGAGATTCAGAAGCAGCATTTTTGCTACATGGGGATGAGTCTCATCGATAACACGGTTTATGAATTTGACCCAGCGGTTGTTGGGATCCTGGATCGCCGCCCTTACCTTCGCGACGGTATCTTTGTTCATGGAATTCTTTCCCCAGAACTGTTCCGCAAGATCAACAAGCTTCAGATATGATGCGGTTCTTTCTTCTTTTTTCTTAAGATGCTTTAAGAAGCCTTCGATCGCTATCGAAAATGCCTTTCTCTCAGCAGCATGAGCAAGTGATGCCATTTCTTTAAAAACCTCCTGAATACAAAACGCCTTTTTTACAATCGAAATGAATATAATAGCGGAGGCATTTGGGGTCAATAAACAAACACTTCAAGTTGTAATCTGCATTAACGTTCGTCTTCTGTCAGTACCAGATAGGTTTCATAGAGTCTTGCGGCATTTTTTCTCAGCCTGTCGCCGTCGGCCTTGAGCACTTCCCTGTCATAGGTATACAGTCCGTTCAATTCCCCTTCCACATCCGAAAGCTGGGTATATACTATGCCGCAGAGCCCTTTTTTAAGAGCCGGAAAGACCATCTCCTTGTACATTCTGATGATCCTGTCGGTAAGTTCATCCTCGTCTGCGCAGGCCGAGCCGTATTGAAAGGTCTTTCCGTATTTCTCACGGCCCCTCTTTCTGATAAGGTCCATCATCTCAACCGCCTCTATCTTTCTGTCCGGCAGCTTCATAAGGTCGATAGCCTTGTCCACATTTTCGCCCATTCTGTGCATCTTGTCCTCGAACTTCTTCATGTTCTCGGCTATCCGTTCGGACCGGTACTGTCTGAGATTGATCTCCGTATAATCACCTTTCACGTCATATCCAAAACCTCCGCATTCGCTGATGAACAGCGGCTTTCCCCCTTCGGGCACAAGCTGTCTGTTCCTGAAGTACTGATGTCTCGAATCAAAGTCACTCTTCTTTTGCCTGTACCAGCCCGAAGTAGTATCGATGAGCCTTGTGTGGTCTATCCTCTTTATCCCTTCATAAAACCTGTCGCTCTCAAACTGTCCCCAGCCCTCATTGAACACGGTCCAAGCTATGATCGAGGGATGATTGTAAAGCTCCACAACAGTGTTTTTCGTGTGCTGCGCAAACAGATATCTTCTGGTCCTCTCGGTCTTCCTGTCTGCCCCGAGACCGAGGATATTCTTGTCCGGTCTTCTCCAGCCCTGAAAATAAGGAAGAAGGGTATCCAGGAAGAAACTGTAATTCCCGTTCTGAACCATGTCCTGCATCACGAGCATACCGAGCCTGTCGCAGGCGCAGTAGAAGTATTCGGGCTCGATCTTCAAATGCTTTCTCAGCATATTAAACCCCAGCGCCCTCATGTTTTTTATGTCCCTGTCGTATGCACTGAACTTCTCCGGGACATAGATCCCTTCATCAAAATACCCCTGATCGAGGACACCGTTCAAAAAGACGGGCTGGTTGTTGAGCATCACTCTGGGAAGCCCTCTGACCTTTTGTATAGACACGGTTCGAAGTGCAAAATAGGTGAGGAATTCATCCTCCCCCGATCTTATCAGAGCGCTGTAGAGCCATGGCTCTTCGGTTGTCCAGAGTTTGGGATCGGAAAAGGCCACATAGGCCTTCGTTCCGGAAAAAACATATTTCCTGTCTTCAAAGACCTCACTTTTTGCCCCGTATTTTGAAAGTCCCGTGATCTCTACCGAAAAATGCTCATTCTCAGAAGCTTCATTTTTGAAAAGTTCGAAGGTACAGCCATTAAGATCCGGAGTCAGCTTGATCCGCTTTACATAATTTTCAGGGACCCTCTCAAGCCAAACGGTTTTCCATATCCCCGATATTCCTGTATACCACATCCCCGAAGGGCTCTTTGACTGCTTCCCGTAGGGGATCAGATGGATGTTCCTGTCAGTAACATCAACTTTTAAGACATTATCATCGTTTCCGACAACCTTTGTGATGTCCATTGAAAATGGCAGATACCCGCCTGTATGCTCTCCAAGAAACTTTCCGTTCAGATAGACCCTCGCGACCTGATCCGCTGCCCCGATATGAAGAAGGACCCTCTTCCCCTCCATATCTTCCTTCCACTCCTTTGGAAGCTCAAAATGCTTTTCATAAAAAAGCACGCTCTCATCCGGTCCTTCATATCCGGAAAGTACTGCTTCCGGTGGATAAGGAAGCTTTATAGCACGATTGTTCAGCGTCCAGCCGTCATTGATAATGACATAGTCGCTCCTGTACAGCTGAGGTCTCGGATGTGATGTCATTATTTCAAAAAGATTCTTTTCCAAAAGTCTCTGATCCATGGGCTTCTCCCCTTTTATATGCTTATTTTCCTGCATCATTCTATCACATTATGTATTGAAATCATTATTTTTCATTGTATAATCGATTACATGGAAAATTTGGAATTAAGGCAAACAATAATAGACGCAGGTCTTGAACTTTATGAACGCGGTCTTGTGACGCGTGATTTCGGCTGCATTTCGGCACGTATTTCAAATGATGAGTTTTTGATCACACCCGCTCAAACTCCTTACGCTGACATGCGCCCGGAGGATCTTGTTGCAGTCTCAATAAACAGGCTCTCCTGCAAAGGAGACAAAAAGCCCTCTTCGGAGATCGGGATCCATGCGGCAGTCTACAAACTTCATCCCGGAGTTTCCTTTTCCGTGCATACCCATCAGAATTACGCGACTGCGTTTTCCGTGCTGGGTCGTGATCTTACCAACCTTCCTGAGGACAAGGCTGCACTTCTTGGCTCCACTGTACCCGTAAGTGCCTACGCCCTTTCCGGTACAAAATCCCTCCAGGCAAATGTCACAAACGCCATGCAGCGCTTCCTCGGCTCACACGCTATTCTTATGAAGAGCCATGGGACGATCTGCTTTGGTCCCACTCTTGATGACGCGTTCAGAAACGCCTTCGCCCTGGAAAAGCTCTGCGAAGACCGCTTTGAAGAGGAAACAGAGCATGAGGTCTTCCATCTGTATACACCGGAAGAAGCTGAGGACAGAGGGCTTATTTCATATCACAAAGGGCCGAATGGTCTTAATATCTTCGCAAAAACCGAAATACTCAAGCTTTTTGCTGAATACGGGAAGGACATTGAGATTTTTACCGATGACGCTGCCCAGCTCTTTGGCACAAAGATAAGGTGTCTTCCGAATGACGCTGACCAGAAGCATATACTTTCCGCCTTGAAGATCGTTCCTGCCGTTCTTATCAAGGACAAGGGTGCTGTATTCTATTCATCCTCCAGGGAGGAGTGCGAAGCAGCGTTCATGATCCTTCAGAAAAACTGCCTGTCATCTTTCCTTTCGGAAAAAAAGAAGCAGGGGGAACCTCTTTCCGTCCTGCTTCAGGTATATGAACATTCAAAGTATATGCGTTCTCATCCGCGCCAGAAGTAGTTAAGGAAACACCTGAGCAGTGTTTCCTTAAAAAGTGAGCGGTCAGGCTATCCTTTCAGTCTCCTCCAGAAGCCCGCTTCCGAACACCCTCCTTCTCTCAACCGTTTCATTCGCATCATCTCCATGATCCTTGTAATAATCATAGAGTCCTTCAAGATCTCTCCTGCACCTGATGAATATCTTTCCAAGCTCGGGATCGAAATGACTTCCGAGTGAATCCTGAATGATCCCGAAAGCCACGTCGTAGGAATAAGCATCCTTGTAATAACGCTTTGAAACAAGCGCATCAAAAACATCCGCAAGCGCCATAATACGTGCCTCAACGGGTATCTCCTCTCTCTTAAGTCCTTCGGGATAACCCTCTCCGTTCCACTTTTCGTGATGATAATGTGCTACATTTTCCGCAATATCAACGAAGGCAGGATCTTCAACCCCTGTCAGAATGCTTCTGACTATCTTTGCACCTTCCGCAGGATGCTTCTTCATTTCAGCATACTCGGCAGGAGTATATTTACCCTTCTTTGTAAGGACCTCATCCTTTACCGCGATCTTTCCAAGATCATGCATGGGCGCAGCCTTCACAACATCATTCAAAAAGCCCTTTGAAAAGTTGTAGCCGCTTCCCTCCCCCTCAAGAAGAAGGCGCTGTGCAAATATCAGTACCACATCAGCAGTACGTCTGATATGTCCTCCGGTAGAATTGTCTCTCGAGTCGACCATAGAAGCCATGCCCATCACAAGCATATCCTTGATCGTTGAGATGTGTGCTGTCTGTTCCTTGACCTCATTCTGAAGATCGTTGTTGTAATGCTCTATCATGTCGACATAACGCTCATCCTTTGTTATGTCGGTGAACTCGAGTAGATAACCGTATTGGAAACCGGAAAACTTCAGGTTTTTGATCCGAAACCGAAATACCCTTCCCCCGACCTCGTACTTCTTTGGAACCTCCGGATCACCGGGCTTCGCGGAATTGAGCCATGAGATGATCTCATATCTCGTATCATCCTTGTCCTCTTCCTTCACCCTGATAGGATAATCTATATTGTAATTGGCAAGATCAGGAAAATATTTCTTTGCGAGAGGATTCGCACTCATGAAATTTTTCTTCCGGTCGAGGATAATGCAGCCGTATTCTTCATTGTTCATGGTCGAACCTATCATAGCCCCGTTGATGTCATACATGTTCAGTCTGTTCGTAAGGAAGAAGAATATGTATGAACACAGGGTAAGATAAACCGGCATGATATCGACAGGAAGATCAAAGGCTCTTTCTACAGCATAAACCACAAAAGCACCGACGATCACCACACCGACTATTGCAGCAGTCTTGTAGGACGCGATATTCTGGTGACTTAATGCATAAAAGACTATGCCTATGCAAAGTATCGTATAAAGACCTATAAGGAAGAAAACAAAGCCGTGAGCCCATCCGTATTCTCTGTAAAGATGAGGAACTCCGTTTTCAATGACAAGCTCGGAATTTTTGTAGAATATATCACTGTGTCCGATTGTGCATGCAAAACCTAGAACGGCAATAGAAAGCAGTGTCAGTACGAGTCTGAACAGCCTGGGAGGTCTGAGTCCGCAGATGTCTGTTGTAAGAAGGAATATGAAAAGAGGGACGAAACAGCCGGAAACATAGATGAGCTTCATGGCATATTGTGCAGAATCAAGCGTCGTTGAAATACTCCGCGAAAAGTAACCCACATTTCCGATGAGCACGGAAACTGTGAGAAGGAGCCTGTATACATTCTGCATCCTTTCGGAAAAACAGACAAGCACCACATTCAAAAGTGCCAGTCCAAAAAATATGCCATAGTATAATTGAATCGCCACTAATGATCACTCCTGTTTTTTAATACCGGAAAGAGCCCTTTCCGCCTGGCTGGCGGAGAAGGCTCCTTCCATTGTGCCGCAACAGAGATAATATGAGAAGAGGGGTGTTGCTTTATCTTGAACCCTTACTCCTTCACACCGCCGGCTGTTACGCCACCAACGATATTCTTGGAGAGGATAAGATAAACTATGATAACCGGGAAGATAGCGAAAGCTATCATCGCGTAAACCTGTCCCATATCAAACTTCAGGAAGTCAGCGCTACGAAGCTGTGCTATCTGAATAGGAAGGGTCTTCATCTTCTCGTCGTTGATGAGGAGGGCAGGAAGGAAGTAGTTGTTCCAGCTTGATACAAAGGAGAATATCAGCTGAACCGCCACTGCAGGTCCCATCAGAGGAAGACAGATCCGGTTGAAGGTCATGAACTCGCCCGCGCCGTCCATCCTGGACGCCTCAATGAGTGAAGCGGGAAGGTTTGAATCCATATACTGCTTCATGAAGAAGAAAGTGACGGGAGCAGCAATGGCAGGAATGATCAGCGGGATATAATTGTTTGTAAGCTTCCACGATTCCATCATCTTTACGAAACCGAGGGTGGAAACCTGGGTAGGTATCATCATGATCGCAAGGATGAATGTGAAGATGAGCTTCCTTCCCTTGAAATCATATGCATGGATCGCATAAGCCGTCATAGTCGAGAAGTAAACCGAAAGTACTGCCGTCAGCGTAGAGACTATGAAAGAGTTCAGCATGCCTCGTCCGACCGGTATCGAACCCTGGAAGAGGTTCGTGAAGTTCTCTATCAGGTGCGTTGACGGGATTGCGGAGAATCCGGCAGTCTGCAATTCACCGTTCGACCTGGTCGCATTTATGAAAAGTACATAAAACCAGAACAGGCAGAATATCGAGATCAGTATCAATACTATATAGCAGACGGCTCTTCTGGCCTTGACACCGCCGCCTCTTTGTTTCATTTCAGACATTTATCTTTTCCTCCATTATCTAACCAGGTCGATCATTACTTTCTCTTTTTCTTCACTTCATCACTTGCCGTCATCTTGAATACGAAGAAGCTCAGGATAGCAGTGACTATGAGAAGTATGACTGAAAGCGCACCGGCCATACCGTAGTTCTTGGAGAACAGATGCTTGTTCAGGAACATGATAAGGGTCATAGCCGACCTCTGCGGATTCTCGCCGCCGTCGGTCAGGATCTGAGGCACATCGAACATCTGGAGACCTCCGATGAGTGATGTGATCAAAACATAGATAAATATCGGTTTCAGGAGCGGCATCGTGATCTTGAAGAAGATCTGGGTTCCGTTCGCGCCGTCGATCTCAGCCGCCTCAAAGAGGTCAGTGGAGATTCCGAGCATACCTGAAAGCAGCAGGATCGTGGTATTACCAAACCACATCAGGAAGTTCATGAGAGCGACGAGCCCTCTGGTCGAACCCGCATGATCCAGAAATGCATAAGGCTCTGATATTATGCCCATACCCTGAAGCATTGAGTTTACAGGACCGACGTTTGAAAACATCGTGAAGAACAACATCGCGAAAGCCGATGCCATGATGAGGTTCGGAAGATAGATGACAGTCTTGAAAAATCTCTGTCCCTTGAGCCTCAATGAAGGATTTGAAAACCATGCTGCAAGAAGCAGTGAAACAAGGATCTGCGGGATGAAACCGAGCACCCACATGATCATGGTATTCGCAAAATACTTGGGAAGATCCCCGGAAGTGAAGAGGGCTACATAGTTGTCGAAGCCGACAAAATTCGGCCCGATCTGTCTCAGACCATCCACATAGTTCTCAAAGAAGCTGTTGTAGATCGTGTTCACCAGCGGAACGAGCGTAAATATCGCAAATACCGCGATGAACGGTATGAGGAAGATGTACCCCCATACATTGTACCGTGTTACCTTGCTCCCGCCTCTCGGGACCGCGGCAACAGCCGTGCTGCTTTTTGCCATTCCCTCTTACCCTCCTTGTCTCATTTTTTTCATTACAGATGCTATTCCGCTTTTCACGGGAGAGCGTCTCTAAAGAAAAAACCGAGCCCGCCCTTCACCTTTAGAACGGGCCCGGAATTTGTGTTTTAGATCACTCTTTCACAATCTAACTTTTAATTAGAATGTAAGGCTCGGATATTTCTCCTTAACTGCCTTCTGGAATGCCTGAACAGCTGCGTCATAGGAAGCTGCTGTGCCTGTGAAGTAATCCTTCATTGCTGACTGGAATGCTTCGTTGCAGCCCTGATCGTAAGGGCAGGTATTTGACATATCAACCTTCTCAGCGCCTGCTGCAAGTGTAGCGTAAGGGTTCTGTCCGCCAAGAACCTTGTTGTTGCCGTCTGCAGAGCCTGCGAGATCCTTAAGAACTGACTTTGAGTTAACGCAGTCAGAATCCTTCATGGCGATTTCCTTAAGAACCTTCTTGTCAGTTGTCATAGTCTTGATGACATCCTTAACGAGGGTCGGGTTGTCTGTGCCGTTTGCAGCGCATACCCATGTGCCGCCCCAGTAATAGCCCTGAGGACCTTCGCAGAAGCCCCAGCCGCCCTGGTAAGCTACAGAACCGTCATCGCCCTTGTCAGATCCGGGAGCGTTGCCCATTGAGAAGTTGATGAGCCATGCGGGTCCAAAGTAGCAGAATACTGTTCCGGGAGCCTTGAAGCCTGCTTTCCACTCATCGCCCCAAAGATCGCCAGTGCCTGTCTGCTTTGCATCAACCTGAGCCTTGCTGTCATCAACCCACTTCTTGATGTTGGCATCGATAGTAACCTTGTTGTCCTTTACCCAGGGAGCTGATACGTTGTTTGAGTAAACACGGAAGGTGTCGTTTGCTGTAGCTGTCATGAGATAGCCTGCAGCCTTCATCTTTGCTGCTGTCTCATTGTACTTTGACCAGTCGCTGACTGCCTTCTGAACCTCAGCGGGATCATCTGAGCCAAGAACTGCCTTTGCGATAGCTCTGTTGTAGATGAGACCGGCTGAGCAAGCCTGCCATGAAGAAGCTCTGATGTCGCCGTTCTTGTCGGTAACGATATCCTGTGTGTACTTGTACTGATCTGAAAGATCATCCTTTGTGATTCCTACATCAGAAAGCTTCATAGCTACGTTTGCGTCTGCATCAACATACTTAAGAGCGTAGTCAGCCTCGATAAGGAAGATATCTACCTTGTCATTGGCGTCAGCCTTCGCATTGTTAGGAAGGAGCTTATCAAGGTTGTTCTGATAAGCGTTGTCCTTCGTAGGAGTGATGGTGAACTTCACATCTACGTCGCCGATCTTTCCGGATGTAGCGTCTGTCTTTGTGTATCCGGGATAGTGATCTGTTACACGGCTTATGAACTCCTCGTTCCAAACCTGTACGTTGAGTACCTTGCCCTCAGCACCGCTGTTGCCGCTGGATGCCGCCTGTGAGCTTGCTGCCTGTGAGCTTGCCGCAGGTTTAGTCGTGCTTGATGATCCGCTGTTCCCGCCCTGTGAGCCGCAGGCTACCATTGTAAGTGCCATTGCAGCTGCGAGGCCGGTTCCGAGAATCGATTTGATGCTTTTTCTCATTTTTTCTCTTCCTCCTTTAAACTGTTGCATCTCAGGCGTTTTGCCCGTGTATATTGTTTCGCTTCGGGAAATGATTCTCCCAAAGCAGGTCGCGGGTAAACGCCCGCAGCTAAAACCGATCTTACGACCGGATTCGGCTCACTGAATGTCCCATAAGAATGCTGCCCTTAATCTGTATCTCTTCAGGTCTGCATGTCTTCGGGTTTTCGACGGATTCGATCAGCTTCTTTACCGCTCTCTCGCCCATCTCCGTCGCGTTCTGTTCGTAGGTGGCAAGCGGCGGATAGAGCACTCTGCACATCTGCGTTCCGTCATAACCGCAGGTACTCACATCTCCCGGTACCGAAAGCCCCATCTCGGAAAGCTCCGCCTTTCCTCCGAGATATGAATAATCATCCGGAAAGATGATGCAGGTTGGAGGATCCGAGTAGTTCATAAGCTTCCTCGTGGCCTCCCTCGTTGCCTGAGGGTCGTGATACCTCGCCTCTACGACATACCGGTCAGGGATCCTGACCTTGCTCTCTGTAAGAGCCCTGTAAAAACCGATCAGCCTCTTCTTTGTGACTGATGTGATCTCCCCGTGTATGAAGGCTATCTTTCTGTGCCCCTGGGAGATGATGTATTTTGTCAGCTCGTAAAGTCCTTCGATATTGTCCGATAGTATTGAGCTGTGATCGTTGAATGTATAATCTATGGTGATAGTCGGTATCTCGCTGGCCACCAGATCCTTCACCATTTCGGAGTCATAATCCACATTTGCTATCAGGACTCCGTCAAGCCGTCTGTACCTCGCGTGTTCCAGATATGTCGCCCTTTTCCCGCCGATATTCCTGCTCAGGAAAAGGATATCGTAGCCCTGACGCTCGGCCTCGTTCTTCGCGGCGTTCAGTATTTCCGAAAAGAACTCGTGTGTGAGACCGACATTTGTTTCGTCCTCGAAAAGGACTCCCAACGAATGTGAGAAATTGGTCTTGAGCTGTCTGGCCGCCACATTCGGCATGTAATGAAGTTCTTCCGCGGCGATCCTGATCTTCTCGGCTGTGGCGGGGCTCACATCTCCGTAACCGTTCAGAGCCTTGCTGACGGTCGCGGTGGATACTCCGCACCTGTCTGCAATATCTCTTACCGTTACCATCCCGTCACCCTCTGTCTCTTAAACCATTTACCTCGTAATGCGTCTCTTGATACTAATCGAAACCGTTTTCGCTTGATTATACTAACACGATTTCGAAAGAGGGGCAATCCCGAATTTCCACAAGAAGCTAATTTGCATTTTGTTCAATTTTTACAATCGCAATCTCTGAGATGTTGTTCGACTTGTATTTTTACACAAGATGCTTATAATGTAAAGCACTTTAGCGAAAAGGTTTTCGCACAGCAACCGCAAGCATTCAGATAAAAAGGAGGGCTTTTATGCAGTATGGTCATTTTGATGACAAGGCGAGGGAGTATGTCATCACTACCCCGCGGACACCGCTTCCGTGGATCAACTATCTCGGAAACAAGGACTTTTTCCGCCTCATTTCAAACACATCCGGCGGATACGCTTTCTACAAGGACGCAAAGCTCCTTCGTATCACGCGGTACCGCTACAACAACAGCCCCTTTGACTCAAACGGGATCTACTTTTATATAAAGGATAACGAAACCGTCTGGAACCCCGGATGGCAGCCTGTAAAGACAGAGCTTGATTCCTATGAATGCCGCCACGGTCTCGGGATCACGACGATCACAGGTCAGAAGAACGGCGTCAAGGCTGTTCAGGAAACCTTCGTTCCGATCGGTGATACCTGCGAGATAGACAGGGTGACTCTCGAAAACGTTTCGGGCGAGAAGAAATCCCTGAAATTATTCTCTTACGTAGAGTTCTGCCTCTGGAACGCGGCCGACGACAACGAAAACTTCCAGCGAAACTGGTCCACGGGTGAGGTCGAGATAGAGGGCTCCACGATTTATCACAAGACGGAGTACCGTGAAAGAAGGAATCATTACGCAGTATTCTCTGTAAATACGGATGTAAACGGTTTCGATACCATGCGTGACGAGTTCGTAGGGCTTTACAACGGTCCTGCCGCTCCCCAGGCAGTATGCGAAGGAAAGTGCAGGAATTCGGTAGCTCACGGCTGGGCTCCGATAGGCGCGCATGAGATCGACGTTGAGCTTGCTCCCGGCGAGAAAGTTTCATACATCTTTGTTCTTGGTTATTGTGAGAATGAGAAGGACAAGAAGTTCATCGGTCCCAACATCATCAACAAAGAACCTGCCCACAGGCTTCTTGAGAAATACAGGAACGACGCGGATGTTGACAAAGCTATAGCCGCTCTTTCCGCTTACTGGGATGAACTCCTTTCGATCTACAATGTAAAGACCGGTTCGGAGAAGCTCGACCGTCTCGAGAACATCTGGAACCAGTATCAGTGCATGGTCACCTTCAACTTCTCCCGTTCAGCCTCCTATTACGAGAGTGGAATGGGCCGCGGGATGGGCTTCAGGGATTCCTGCCAGGATCTTCTCGGCTTCGTTCACCTCATTCCCGAGCGCGCAAGGGAGAGGATCATCGATATAGCGAACACCCAGTTCCCGGACGGCTCCTGCTACCATCAGTATCAGCCCCTTACAAAGAAGGGAAATGCCGATATCGGCGGCGGCTTCAACGATGATCCGCTTTGGCTCATCGCAGGAACGAGCGCGTATATCAGGGAGACCGGCGATTATTCAATTCTCGACGAACCCTGCGCCTTTGACTCTGATATGTCGGTTGCAAAGCCCCTTCTTGACCATCTTCGCATATCATTCAATTACATCAAGACTCACAAGGGTCCCCACGGTCTGCCTCTCATCGGACGTGCTGACTGGAATGACTGCTTGAACCTGAACTGCTTCTCCGATACTCCCGGTCAGTCCTTCCAGACCTCAGGCCCTTCAGAGGGTCCGGTCGCGGAATCTGTTTTCATCGCCGGAATGTATGTGAAATACGGAAACGAACTGGCTGAGCTTCTTGAGCACCTCGGAAACAATGACGAGGCAGCAGATGTTCGAAAAGAGACCGCAGCAATGACCGCAGCCATCGAGGACGGCGGCTGGGACGGCGACTGGTTCGTCCGCGCCTATGACGCAGAGTCACGTCCCGTCGGCTCAAAGTCCTGCGAAGAGGGACAGATCTTCATCGAGCCCCAGGGAATGTGCGTAATGGCCGGTGTCGGCAGGGACGACGGAAAAGCTGAAAAGGCGCTGAAGTCAGTCGCTGAAAAGCTTGATTCAAAATACGGTATCGCCCTTCTCCAGCCTGCTTATACAAAATATCACCTTGAGCTTGGCGAGATCTCATCCTATCCGCCGGGATACAAGGAGAACGCAGGTATCTTCTGCCACAACAATCCCTGGATCGTGGTTGCGGAGACAGTCCTCGGTCACGGCGACAGAGCCTTTGAAGTATTCAAAAAGACCTGCCCCGTTTATCTTGAGGATATAGGCGATATCCACAGGACAGAGCCCTATGCATACTGCCAGATGGTGGCAGGTCCCGATGCTCCTACCTTTGGAGAGGGCAAGAACTCCTGGCTCACCGGAACCGCGGCATGGACGATGACAGCGGTCTCCCAGTACATCCTCGGCATCCGTCCTACACTTGACGGACTTGCGATCGATCCCTGCATCCCGAAGTCTGTAAAGGGCTTCACCGCTGTAAGAAAATACAGAGGACGCACATTCAATATCACGGTTGAAAATTCGGGAAATGAAAAGGGCGTTAAGGAAATGACTGTTGACGGAAAAGCGGTTTCTGCAAAAGAGAACGCAGACGCGTCAGGAAATACACTCTTTGTGATCCCTCTGGATCTTGCCGAAGGAACGCATGAAGTAGTCGTTAAGATGTAAAAGAAAAATCAGCACAGAAGATAAAAAGAGCCGGAGGAATGTTCGCATTTCCCCGGCTCTCTTTTATTTACACGGAGATATCTACTGTTTCTGTCTCTGGATGATAATTTACAGTAAATACTAAATTCAGGAGCCATTTGCTGAAAGACTGGTTGTTACTGTTTCGTTTGTCGTCCATAAATGCCTCGTATAATTCCATAGCACTTGTAACATCTTTAAAGATAGCATCCTTCGCAGCTCTATCACTTTCATCTCTGGCATTCTGTGCATCTGAATGAAACATCGCATTTCTAAACGCTTCATCCTCAGCTACAGTTTTTACCAGATCACTGACCTGTTTCTTGACCTTATCCTCGTCAGTCCAATCGCAGTTTCCCCAAACATCATGAAAAGAAGCGAGAATATTGGAAAGCGTATCCAACTCCGGAACCGGAATGCCTACATCCTTTTTTACCGGAACGGCATCTATCTCAGAATCCTCGTCTTCAAGCTTTATGCTCATTGTCTCCTGCGCTACAAGCCTATAGCTTTCAAGTTCAACATCTTCAAGAATCTCTTCGATGTTATCATCATTACCGGGCTTTGGTAATTTGCTTACAAGGAATGTCAGGAAGATGGACAACTTTTCCCATTCCATAGAGCCATAAGGAAGTATGGATGACAGGAAGTTATAGGTACGGATAAATGTCTTGGCACAGCTTTTAAATTCAACCTGATCATCCATATCAAGAGCCTTGTACCTCTCAACACAGATATTGATTTTCTGATCAATGCCGTCCTCTCTGCTTGCTCCATCCAGGTACTGCTCTACTACATAATCTACCTCCGCCTGATCATAAACCTCCATAGGCTCGATAGAATCAATAAGGTCATTTAGCTTATTTACATCCGTTTCACCGGATAAAACCGTTGTCTTGTAGTATTTGTCAAATGCCGCTTTGATATCAGATGCGTCATTCACAAAATCCAATACAAAGACTTCTGTTTTATCCGGATAACTCCTGTTAAGCCTAGACAGAGTCTGCACAGCTTTAATATCAGAAAGACCTTTATCAACATACATGGTCTGAAGAAGTGGCTCATCGTACCCTGTTTGGAATTTATTGGCGACTACCAGAATACGATAGGGATCTTCTTTAAAAGTCTTTTCTATTTTGCTACTTGGGAAACCATTGAGCTTTGCCTCATTATAAGATATCCCCTCATATTCTGCCTCGCCCGAGAAGGCTACTATGGCCTTATAAGGACTTTTCCTCTGTTCAAGAAGACCTTTGATTGCAAAATAATATTCTATGGCACGCTTGATACTTGACGTAACTACCATCGCCCTGCCATGACCTTTAATCTTACGGCAGACCTCCTGATGGAAATGCTCCACAATTATCTCAGATTTTTCTTTTACGGCTATCTTCTGCGTTTCCACATAATAACGTAAAAGCCTCTGAGCTCGCTTTGAATCAAACAAAGGGTCATTTTCGACAGTTTTTACAAGATGATAATAGCTATCATATGTCGTGTAGTAGCGTAGAACATCAAGGATAAAGCCTTCTTCAATGGCCTGCTTCATTGTGTAGACATAGTGAGGCTTGGACTTCTGTGTTCCATCTTCATTGAGGATAGGCTTTCCATTTTCGTCAAACATTTTCTGTCCAAACATCTCAAGTGTCTTATTCTTAGGCGTAGCAGTAAAGGCAAAATAGCTGGCATTGGGAGCCATCTTCTTGCCTTGAATCAAAGAATTCAGCTTGTCCTCAAAATAATCATTATCGTCATAAACATTTCCGGACACAACGATATTCATTTTCCCGGCAAGGCTTCCATTTTGGCTGGAATGGGCTTCGTCTATGATAATCGCAAAATTCTTGTTCTTGTAATCACCATCTATGGCATCCAGAATGAATTGAAATTTATGAACAATGGTTATGATAATTTTCTTACCATCATCCATTAAGTCCTTAAGAGTAGCTGCATCTTTTGCCCATCCAACAGTATTGGACACCTGCATAAACTGCTTTATGGTATTCCTGATCTGCTTGTCGAGATTGATACGGTCAGTGACTACAATAACTGTATCAAATATTTCCTTACCTTCTTTTTTAAGTGTTACTAATTGGTGCGCAAGCCAGGCGATGGAATTGGATTTGCCGGATCCGGCGCTATGCTGTACAAGATATGTATGCC